>CAZPCO010000331.1:0-3354 GCA_964585025.1 uncultured bacterium
ATCGGAATCCATTCGGGGCCGGTTGTTGCCGGAATTGTCGGGGTCGCCAGGTTTCAATACGATGTTTTCGGCGATGCAGTGAACGTGGCCTCCAGAGTTCAGAACGCCGGAGAAGCCATGCGTGTCTGTATTTCCGGCACAACCCGGGCTCGCCTTGGCAAATCCTTTGCAATCGAAGATCGCGGCCTGGTTGACCTCAAGGGAAAAGGTCCTACCCAACTGGCCTACGTGGTTGGAGAAAGCCGGTAACATTATGACAACTGACCAGCTGATACGTTTTATCATCATGATCGTGGCGGTCGATGCCATTGTTTTTATTATTTTCCATCGGGCAAATCGTCGTCTGCATCGGGCCATGGAAGGGCAGAAAAGGGCAGAAATCGAACTGAAAAACAGCAAAGATCGCCTCGACCTGGCTCTGCTCTCATCTGGAATCGGCACCTGGGATCTCTCACTTGCCGACGGAACAATGATCTGGGACGAGGGAATGTACAATCTATTCAGTATTAAGCAGGGCGAATTCGACGGAAAACGTGAAAGCTTCCGCGCCATGATCGTTGAAGAAGACCTGCCAGGCTATGAGCGCGCCGCTTTTGCGGCTATGGAAGGCCGAGCAGCTTTCGAAACAGAATTCCGCATCAGAAAGAAGGATGGTAAAATCTGCCTGTTGAGAGCACGCGGCCAGGTTTACCGTGACGAGAGAAATGCGCCAATCCGCATGCTGGGCGTTTGTGAAGATATTACTGCCGAAAGAGAAGCGGGTGAACAGATACGCAAACTTTCATTGGCGGTCGAGCAGAGCCCAACCATGGTAATTATTACCGATCTTGCCGGCAACATCGAATATGTTAATCACTGTTTCTGCGCAATTACCGGCTATGCCCGCGAAGAAGCCATAGGCAAAAACCCACGCTTTCTCAAAGGACCGAACCAGTCGCAGGATGCCTCCCGCAATCTCTGGTCAACGATCGCTTCCGGAAAAAGCTGGAATGGCGAATTCTGCAACCGGAAAAGAAACGGCGAAACCTTCTGGGTAAACACTTCCATCGCACCGGTTCTCGACCAGAACAAAAAACCGACCCATTTTCTTGCCATTCAGGAAGACATTACGACCCGAAAAGAGATGGAAGAAGCGCTCAAAACCGCCAAGGATATCGCAGAATCGGCTACAGAGGCAAAGAGTCAATTTCTTGCCAATATGAGTCACGAGATCAGAACCCCGATGAATGCGATAATTGGTCTTTCGTATCTTTGCCAGCAGACTGAATTGACGGCCAGACAGGCCGGGTATCTCAAAAAGATCACGGTAGCTGCCGACAACCTGCTTGGGATCATCAACGACGTTCTGGATTTTTCTAAGGCCGAAGCGGGCAAGATGACTCTGGAATCAATCGAATTCGATCTCGACGAAATACTCGAACAACTGGCCGACCTCGTTACCGGAAAAGCCCAGGAAAAGGGTCTGGAAATAATTTTCATGACCGCTCCCAGGGTTCCGACGCGTTATGTAGGCGATCCCCTGCGTCTGCGTCAAATACTGATAAATCTCGCCAATAACGCCGTAAAATATACTCCTTCAGGTGAGATTGTCATCTCTTCAGATGTCGTGAAGCGAGAAAACGATACTGCGGTCTTGTGTTTCAGCGTTACCGATTCCGGCATCGGCATTACGCCTGAGCAACAGAAACTGCTGTTTCAACCCTTCACTCAGGCCGACAGTTCGATCACCCGCCGCTTTGGCGGTACCGGTCTTGGCCTGTCGATATGCCGGCGCCTCGTCGATCTCATGAATGGCGAAATTTCGGTCGAATCGGCAAAAAACAAGGGCAGCACCTTTCGTTTCACGGTTCGCCTCAAGGTTCTGGCCGAAAGAGAGCAACTGCAGCCCACCTCTGATTTGCGCGGCCTGAATGTTCTCGTCGTGGATGACAGCGAACCTTCGCTCGCGGCATTCAGATCGCAATTGCAGGCATTGTCTTTCGTAGTGAACACGGCCGCAAATATCGAAGAAGCCCTGATAAGAATTCATGCCGGTGCCGACGCGCGGCCCTTCGACCTGGTAATGCTCGACTGGAAATTTCCAGGCATCAGCGGGATTGAATCGATAACCCAGATAAAAGATGCTGCTAAAGTTGGCTCGCAAAAAGAACGCCAACTTCATATCATTACCGTAGTTCCTTTCGGTCTCGAATTGAATGCCGAGAAAGTTCTCGGCAAAGACCTCGAAGCTCTTCTGATCAAGCCATACACTTTATCAACTCTTCTAGACACTATTGTCAGACTGTTTCATAAAGATGCCTCTCTCCCAAGAAAAAGCAGTAAGCCGGTAGCCAGCCCCGCAGCTCTTGAAGGCCTTCGCGGTGCTAGAATAATGCTGGTTGAAGACAACGAGATCAATCAGGAATTCGCCTGCGAACTTCTCGAAAAAGCCGGAATGAAGGTTAAGGTGGCCGGCAATGGCCTGATTGCCCTCAACACTCTTGAAAACTCATCTTTCGACTGCATACTCATGGATGTCCAGATGCCCGAAATGGACGGTTACTCGGCTGCACAGGCCATTCGCCGCCAGCAGCAATACAAGACGCTGCCAATCATAGCCATGACTGCCGGTGCAATGTCTGGTGATCAGGAAAAAGCGCTTGCGGCAGGCATGAATGACTACATCACCAAACCCGTCGACCCGCAGAAACTTTTTGCCAAGCTGATTCAATGGATTAAACCAGCCAACCGCCAGGTTGAAACTGCCCCCTCGGTATCCGAAAATGCAACTGCGGTTAAATCTTCAGGCAAACTGCCACAAATTGCCGGCATGGATGCAGAAGCCGGACTGGCAAGAATTGGCGGCAACCTCGACCGTCTGCTCAGTGTCCTTAAAAAATTCTGTATCACCCACACAGATACCCCCGAAAAAATCAGGCGGTCACTTGCCGGCAATAACCTTGATGAAGCCAGAATTGCCGCGCACACTCTCGCCGGAGTTTCCGGCAATATCGGAGCGGCAGCAGTTGAAAAGGCTGCAAGATCAGTAGAAGCTGCAATCGTCGCCCGAAACATCCACGAACACCCTGAACTTCTCGATGAATTGACCGAAAATCTAAAAACATTTCTAACTGCACTGACTGAATTCTTTGCGAATGAAGACCAAAAGAAGATTGAACCTCTTCAGCCCGCGTCGTCACCGGCAGACAACGCCGAAATCAGCAGACTCGAAAGCCTGCTTCTTGAACAGCTCAATCAGGGCGATTCTGAAGCCCGCGAAACACTGGTCAAACTTCAACAGTTTGCGAGTGTGGCCGGCAACACCGAAAAGCAGGAAAAACTGCGGCAAATCGGCGCCCTTGTCGACCGCTATGC
>CAZPCO010000331.1:3364-4390 GCA_964585025.1 uncultured bacterium
TATCTCTCTGACAGATTGTATGGTTCTCCTGGCAGGAACCGCGGGCGCCATGTACGCTGCCACGTTTGGCCTGAGCATCGCCCTGCTGATTATCATGCCGGTGTTTCACTTCTTTCTCTTCTGCAATATATTCCGTATCTGTAGAACCAAAGAACTTACCTGGGCAGCTTCTTTCATTATTTCGGCCAGCCTGGCGATGCAGGCAGACTGCGTCAACTCATGGTATTTTGTTGCCTGGAACCTTATCTTCGCAGCAATTCTGATTGTTATCGAAACCCGAAATCCTGATTATCATGGAGCTTTCTGGCAAAAAATCAATCCCGATCTTGAAACCAGATGGAACGAGAAGGCCGCAAAAAATTCTGACACGCCTGCCAACAACTGATATACTGGTACATGGTTCCTGGGAGCGAATTTGAGACGACAAAGATATTCAGGGATGATAATGCAAAGACTGCCGGTCATAACGAAAATGCACGCCAGCAAGCTGAAATGCAAAATCAGGGGCACAGCTGCCGCTGCATTTCTGGTCATGCTGTTGATCATCATAGCTGGCAGACTTATTGCTGCCGATGCCGGCTCACGGCCACTCGAAAAGGTCACCATGGCCCTGAAATGGAAACACGCTTTTCAATTCGCGGGATATTATGCCGCACTTCATAAAGGTTTTTACCACGACGAAGGGCTCGAAGTGACCCTTACGGTTCCAGAGAACAACCTCTTCCCGGTCGAAGCCGTTGTTAAAGGAAAGGCACATTATGGGGTCTCTTCAGCCGATCTGATTCCATCAAGAGCCCTCGGAAACCCGATCGTCGTTCTTGGAGTCATATTTCAGCATTCACCAATTATTCTGCTTTCCCGCATGGACAGAAACCTCAAATTTCTTTCCGAATATGTTGGCAGGAAATTGATGGTCGCTGACGGGGCCGGCGGCTGGGAAGAAATTCAGGCTATGTTGCTGAAAGAAGGCATAAACCCGAAACTGATCAATGTTGTACCCCACCAGTGGTCGGTTACGCCCATCAT
>CAZPCO010000332.1:0-4114 GCA_964585025.1 uncultured bacterium
CAAACGCTCTGCCAGGGCTGCGGCCGTCTCGGGAAACCTGACGTCGAATTCCTTGAGGATGCGCAGGGATTCCTGATGCGCGGCGTTGAAAAGTTCGTCTCTTTTTTCGTGAAAAAACTCGTAGCCGGCAGAAATCATCAGCACCAGCGGCAGTCCATTCGAGAAGATGAACAGCAGTAACATTTTCTGTCGCACTGAAAGGCACCATTTCGGGTGGCGCAACAGGTAACAATACATGATAAACGCGGCCAGAAGCAGAGCACTGACAATTCTGGCCAGCATGCGGGCAGCCTGTTGATGTGGGTCTGGTAAGCAGTTTGCCGAAAGGTAACCGACAAGAATCAGATCAGGAGAAGCCTGCCGGATATCAAGCAGATAGTTTCGACTTTGTCTACGGGATTGCCCGTCCGCCTCGAATTTTTTTACTTCCAGCATGATCTCGGACTGATCGGCGACAGCAACAGGCATGCCAAAAGTTTCGTATGAAAGGGCCTGAACAAAGGCGAGACGCTCGGGGTTGCCGGTTTTAGCTGTCTGTCTTATCAGTGATTTTGGGCCAAGGTGTCTGCCGGTAAGGGCAGCATCGAGAAAACAGGCAAGTGAAAAATTCTGGCCCGGGTAATACCATAGCAACTTCTGTCTGGCATCGAGGCTTACGGCGAGGCATTTCCCCATTGCGCCGGTTCTTAATGGTTCGAAAAGCTGGTTTTCAAACAGAAATTGGCCGAAATAGCCGCGCAACAGATTCATCTTTTCAACAATCTTCTGAATGTCGGCAGGGTTGGCTGTATCATCGGCTTGAAAAGCATCTGCGAGCATGTGTATAACCTGGAACATGCTTTTCATGACAAACTGAAAACGCTTCTCATCACTGAGATCTTTGTTGATTGAACCATCCCTGTTCCAGACGATGAACCTGATTCTGCCGGCAAAAAAGCTGCGAATAGCGTTCATTCTGGTAATGAGCGCCTGTTCTGGAGTCGCGGACTGATCGGCAAAGCTGAAGTTTTCCTGCAGCAATGAATGAAAGAAAACCAGATCATCATGGTATCTGGCGAAGTGATCGAGTTTAATGGTCAGATGGTTATGAGCTCTTTCAACAGCCTGCTGATATGCTGTTCCATAAGCCCCGGAAAGCAACGTCCACAGGAGATACAGTGGTAAAAGCAACCCCAGCAGCAGCTGAGAAAGTCTGATTACAATGATGCCGGAAAGTTCTCTAAGCAAGCAGGTTTCCTTACGAAAAACAGCCGGCTGATTTTGTTGTCAGCCAGGAACGCTTATGCACGGGATTTCCTCATTGAAAGGCAGTATGTGGAACGAACATGTATGCTTCAATAATACCAGATTCATGTTCGTTTGTGAGTTGGCACCGGCTAAAACTTGAAAAGGTTTTTCAAGCCCTTTTTTAGTGGGTCTTCCTTTTTTACAGGTGCAGTGCTGGTAGCGGCAGCGGGCGCCAGGTTGTCTCCTGAAGATTTTTTCTTTTTGAAGATGTTCTGCAGATCGCCAAGGATGCCTTTGTTTTTTTGCTGCTGGCTGGAATCAGAGGATTTGGCTCCGGGATTGATCATGTCCTGAAGCAGCTTCTGCCCCTGCTTTTTCAAGCCAAGTTCAAGCAAGCCTCCGAGGCTGAAGCCAGGGAATACTGGTGCCAGAAGTGAGCCTTCGACTCTGGTCGGAATCGCTGCTGATGAGCCGTCTGTCGATATCTGACGCAAAATATCACTCTTTCTGACTGCAGCAGAACCAAAACGCAATTCAAGACGGCCCTGAAGAGAAGTGTCTAGGCCGATATTGCCCCGATAGAAGGCTTGACCGGCGGCGGTGCTTGCTGCAAGATCGCTGGTCGTAAGAATGCCTTTTTCGAGAACGAATGTCCCGCTGGCATCCTGCAGGTCGCCTGATGAAAATTCGGCCAGATTGGCAATCTTCATAAATGGTGCTATTACCGGGGGGGTCTGATATCTGCCATTCTGCATCCGCAGATTCCCTTTGCCATTGAGTGAATTGAGCCCGGTTACATCTCCGGAAGCCATGAGGACTGCATTTATCGGGCCTGAGATTGCCTGCTGTTGAGTGCTGTTCTGGGCCAGAAAATTCTCTGCCTGAATGCCATTGCCAGCGGCTTCAATCTCGAAACGCAGCGGCACTTTGTCGGTAAAAACGGTGCCATCGCCAGAAATCGACCCACCAAACAGACTGGTCCTGGCGTTTTCGACAGAAAGCTTGTTCCCCGAAAATCGCACCGGAGCCACCAGATTCGTGAAGGGAAACGCGAAGGTACTGGTACTTCCCGATGCCAGCGCAACTTCAATTTTTCCAGCGGCAGCCATGACATTGCCGACGATTACCAGCCTGTCAAACTGCCCCCTGGCACTCAAACCGGCAGACATGTTCTGCATGGTGAGCTTTTTCTCTGGAACATTACCGTAACCATCGACGACCTTCAGATCCAGGACGGTATCCGGATTGCGAAGATTGCCTGATAGAACAAGAGCGAGAGAGCATGAAGCCGAAAATTCCGGCGCGGCACTGGTGTTCTTCAAAGAATTATCGATCTTAATTCGGCCTGCCAGATTGGCGCGAATTTCTTTGCTGTCTGATGACCGGCTGATGTCGGTGGCCGGAATCTCCATCGATGATTGCAGGCCGGAATCTGCGTCGATGATGTTGAGATTCAGGTTGAGAACTTTTATCTGACTGAAAGGCAGATCAGCCGGGTAAAGTGGCAGACTGGCTGAAGCTGTTTGCTTCTTCTGGGCTGCTTCCGGTTCGAGCCGCCTTTTTATGGGCAGCCTGGCCTTGCAGGAATCGATGCTGATTTCCTTGAGGACAAGGTTGCCACCCATTAGACTCATAAAATCACAGGTCGCCGAGAGACTGCCAATGACGGCAGAAACCTGCTGCGGGTCTGCCGGGTTGCCGATATTGATACCGGTCAGATGGACTGTTGAATAATCCATGCGGTAGTCTTTAACTGAAACCGGCATGCCGGCAAGCTTTGAAACCATCTGTTCAAACTGTTTTCGGAGTCCGGCATTCTCGGCGGCAAAGGCTTCGAGACATACTGCAAGTAACATAGCCATCATGATTATCACTCTTGTTCGATTGCCTCTCATTATTCTGGCCATCCGTTCACCTCACAAATATATTTCTCATCACTCAGAATTTATTCCTTTAAGGCCTTTGCGTCTACCATATTTTCCCTGCTGCGGAACTTCTGCAGAAAGTGCTGGAAATTTTGCCGGAAATGCATGATAATATTGTTGTGCAAAAATTCACAAACTTCAGGGGTGGCTTGCTGAAATGACAAGTCTTCTCTAAGATTGTCGTCAGGCAGATATCGACTGAAGCATAATGAAAGGTTGGAAGAAATAATGCAGGCAACACCTCGTGGAATAAGGCCTCATATAGCAATTTTTGGCCGGCGCAATGTCGGTAAGTCGTCGTTGATCAACGCCTTAACCGACCAGGAGATCGCTCTGGTTTCACCAACGGCCGGAACCACGGCCGATCCGGTTTACAAGAACATAGAACTGCTGCCTTTTGGTCCGGTGGTGCTCATCGATACCGCTGGTCTCGACGACGTTGGCGAGCTTGGCCGACTCAGAGTTGAAGCTACCCTCAAGGTCATGAAAAAGACTGATCTGGCACTGGTGGTGCTTGAACCGGCAGCCGGTCTGCATGTAAGCGAAAAAGAGCTGCTTGAAATGCTGAAGAAGCAGAAAGTTTCGTTCCTTGTGGTCATGAATAAGTGCGAAACCGGGTCGGCACCAGAAAGCCTCAAAGATGAAGTTGCCGCTTACGGCGCTGAAATCATTCCGGTAAGTACCATGACCCGCGCTGGTATTCTTGAGCTCCGGTCTGCAAAGATGCAGGAAGGCCTCAAAGGTTTCGATTCAGGGGTTATTCTCGGCGATCTTATCGCGCCGCGCGAAGTGGTAATACTGGTAACTCCGATCGATGTTTCGGCACCGAAAGGTCGACTGATTCTGCCGCAGGTGCAGGCTTTGCGTGATCTTCTCGATGCGGATGCCATAACTCTGGTAGTAAAGGAAACCGAACTGAAGCCTGCTCTTGCTGTTCTGAACCGGCCCCCGGCTTTGGTGGT
>CAZPCO010000332.1:4124-4380 GCA_964585025.1 uncultured bacterium
GCGGCCGATCTGCCTCCTGGTATTCCGTTTACGAGTTTTTCGGTGGTATTTGCGCGCTACAAGGGCGATTTGAAAGCTTATGTCGAAGGCATTGCTGCCTTGAAGAAGAAAGGCGCTAAGGCCCGGATTCTGATTGCCGAATCCTGCACTCATCACCAGATGGAGGATGATATCGGTCGGGTCAAGATACCGAAATGGGTAAGGCAGAAATACGGTGAAAGCGTGCAGTTCGATTTCTGTCAGGGGGTCAGTTTTC
>CAZPCO010000333.1:0-4376 GCA_964585025.1 uncultured bacterium
TTTCAATAAAGCTTCTGATTCACCGGCAACGGCATCTCTGAAATCAGGAGCGATAAGCACCCTGCCTTCTTCCGGCAATGTTGCAGCTCCAGAAGCGACACTGGTCTGACCCATCTGCATTGGCGTTTTTACGCTTTCAGCGGCACCCTTTTTCTTCCAGCCACGGGCTGCACGTTCGGCCTGAATTGCAGTGGCCATGGTTTTGATCGGGTTTTCTTCAGAATTCTTACTCGACCAGCTGTCGGCCGCAGTCAGCATGTAGTCGTCCAGCTTACCTGCATTGCTGCTGCCCAATGGCAGATCGATCCCGAAAAGATCCGATTTCAATACCGCCCCATCAGTACCTTCCGGCAGACTGATGACCAGCAGAAATCTATGGCTGTGTCCATCGGCAGTCTCAACCTGTTCAGAGGCCTGAAACATGTATTCGTGGTTGCCGGGTTCAGGCACGAAAGTTTCTCCGCCAGCTTCAATCCGGCACAGTTCTGAAATCGAAATTGCAGTTCCTTCTCCGTCTTTCTCGTCAACAAGAGTCATATCGAGAAACAGATTCGCACCATCCCTGCTGAAAGCGTTGATCGAGAGGCTGATTTTATCACCCTTACCGGCCGCCAGAGGTTTTTCTGCCTTAACCTGGCCGCTGCCGCAGGCCAGCAGAATTTCACCGCCGGCAACGTCGACACGCAGTATGCCTCTGGTTCCACCCAGAGTCTTTGGCAAAAGATAGGCCTGCCTGAGATGATTGTCTGAACCCGGCAGAAACATGACCGGCCGATGCCAGCCCATCGGCAGCATAGCAGTGCGCGGTGAAGGCGCGATTACCAGATCGCCGAACCTTGTCGGCAGCAGCATCGTCAGGCGTTCAACTGGATCGATGTCGAGAAGTGCCTGCACCTGCGAAATGACCCGCAGGTCGACTGTCCGCATCAGGTAATCCTGCATCGGTTCGGGCATCTGACGGTCGCCTGAACCCGCTAACCTGAGTTTGAAAGCAGTAGAGATATCGCCTTCGACACCTGCCGGCAGTTTTTCAAAGGCCGCTTCTTCTTTTGCAGATTCTTCGCTGCCAATCAGCGGAATATGCAGGTTACCGTTGTTATTGTCATAGAATGTCAGAGATGCCCTGCTGAGACTGCCGGAATCCCCATAATCAAAAACCAGCCAGCCTTCGATCGCTTCACCGGCTGAAATCGTCAGGCTTTCATCTTCCGGAGTGATCAGCGGGTCTTCGACAACCCACGAGAGATCAGAAACCGGCACGGCTTCGAGCTGATTGAACTTCGCGAAAAAGTGCATACGGACATCGCCAATCTGATATGGCGGAATCCTGCGAACTGTTTTTCCGGCCGGGCCAGTGCCTGAAACGACCGAAGCCGGGTGTGTGCCCGCGTCTTCCGTCACCTCCTGCTCAGGCAGAATATTCTCAAAACGAAGTTTTAACGCCACGCAGGGCTGATTGATACCGCGAAATTTTTCCATCATCAGCATTTCCAGAACACTGAGACGCATGGCGGCATTACCGGCGCCAGCATTCATCGGCATTCTCTGGGTAATGAGTGTTTCATCGCGGGTCTGGCTGGTGCCGTAGAGCGATTGGCTCAGTTCAAGGCTGTAACGCTCGAGCTGCTGCGGCATATCGGCATATGTAAGTTTCAAACCGTTAACAGTGGCTGTTGCAACAATCGGCGAAGGAGGCAGTTGGGCCTTTTCGCTGGAACTCATGATCATAAGTCTGCTTTTATCGTCACGGTGAGTGAAGGTAAGTTGAACCGGAGTCCTGGCATCGCCGGTTGCAGAAGCTGCAACCAGGGTTCTGCCGAAGTTTTCGACAGCTTCGCGTACTGCAGCCAGATCTGTCGACACAACGGCCTTACCATTGCAAAGTTTTGCCGCCACATCGAATGGCGCTTTTTGAGCTTCATCCACCATACCGATCCATGTTGTCTGGATTCCTGCATCTTTCAGACTGCCCAGAATCGCTTCATAATCAGGCGAGATGGCCGCAGGGTCGAGTTCCAGACCGGCATCGGTGATAAACAGCAGGTATTTACGATCGGTCGGAATCTCATTCAACATTTTGAAAGAGGCGTATAAAGCCTCGAGAGTCGCGGTTCCACCGTAAGCCTTCAACTGTGAGAGGCCGGTCAGCAGCTGAGATCTGTTTGCAGTGAAAGTCTGCTGCACATCCATATACATGTGGTAGCTCATCAGCTGCACAATCGAATCCTGCGGCAGCTTGCCAAAAAGGTCGCGCAGAATTGCCTTCGCTTTTTCGAGACGGTAGTCACAGCCTTCTTCACTGGGAGGCATACCCATTGAACCGCTGGTATCGATTACCACACTGATCACCGGTGCATCGGAATTACCGCGAATGCCTGGCCGTCTGTAAACCATCTCGTGTTCACGACCCAGAATTGAAGCCACCTCAGCGAATACCTTAGCGATATTATCTTTGTCGGCCTTGTTATAACTCGCTCCAGACAGGGTCGCGAGACGCCGCAACGTCGCTTCATCAGGCTTTTTGCCAAAACCTATGGTAAAAACCGGAACTTCAGCAGCTTTTACCGCCTCGAACATTTCTTCCGGTTTCGTAGTGCTGCCCGGACCGGTATCATTGTGATTGGCGTCAAAACCATCGGTAAACAGCAGAATTGCCGGCCGGCCTTTTCCGGCAGACTTATGCAGCCCGGTCATGACGCTGTCGTTAAGACAGGTTGCCCCGTCGGCTTTGACCGCTTTCAGGCCTTTTATCAGACTGGCACGGTCTTTTGCCTTCACTTCACGAGTTTTGCTGTCAAAATCGACCAGAACGATTTCGCTGTCGGCCGGCAGCAGTTTGATGAACTGTTCGACCGAAGTCAGTGCCTGCTTCATATCGTTTTTCATCGACCCGGAAGAATCGAGAAGTATCGTCAGATGCAGAGGCGAGGCGACCGGACCGGCCGAAATCACTTCGGCCTTCATGCCGCCTTCCTGCGCTTCCAGTTCTTCCTTTTTCACCACTCCCTGCCAGTTCGGGGTAGCGAAACGAACCGATACCTTCCCGCCATCAAGTAATTTTACTGAACGTATCTTCAATTCACGCTCGACCTGCATTGTTCCGGAAGCAATGGCGGCCGCCACTTTTTCGCTGTCTTCGTCGGCATCGGGCTGCGGTGTCTTTGGCCAGTTCTCGATGATGGTGATTTTTCCGGGTTGCACTGGAATCATGCGGGCCTGGACAGATGAAACCAACGGCGATGACTGAGTGAGCGTGTAAAATCCGACCGGCACCGGTATCAAAAGATCGCCATCTGCGGTCACCGACCCGTAAAATTCTGAACTGGAGCTTTGAAAGTCCGGGTGACTGACATCACCAAGCGCAATGATTGCGCTGTTATCGGGCTTTCTGATCTGAATCGCACCGGTCTTTTCCGAGTATTCGATTTTTTCAACCGGGCCAAGATCGATTACCCGCACTTTTCCGCTGACCGGTGCAGAGAGGGCAATCAATTTAAGCTGCCATTTACCCGGCATCGGCTTTATGTTGTCGACTATGCTCACCGGGCCATCATGCGCAAAAACTTCGCGGTCAAAAATGCCGTTCCAGGTGACCGGGCCTGAGGTCACGACATTAGTGCCCTCGATCCTGATTCCGGCTTCCGGGCCGGCATTGCCGACAAATTCGACTGCCAGTGCCAACATCCGGTCTCCAGGGTGTGCAAGCTCGAAAAGAATTGTTTCTTCAGTTTTGCTTAAATTGAATTCGGCGGGTTTTTCAACGGCAATGATAGTTGCACCAGCCTGAATTAAGGCATTGAGAACAAACAATAATATGAAACAACAGATTTTACGCATGCTACAGATCCTTATCGCGAAATTTTCCTGTGAAAAGTTTTACAAAAAGCTTGTATACATCAGACCAGCAGATTTGGCAAATATGCGACCAGATTATCGGGCATAAAAAAACCGCCACCCGGAAGATCTGGGTGGCGGCCGTTTTATTAATCTCTTATG
Organism: uncultured bacterium; assembly: GCA_964585025.1. GTDB lineage: Bacteria > Muiribacteriota > Ozemobacteria > Ozemobacterales > Ozemobacteraceae > Rifleibacterium. The sequence goes on from CAZPCO010000333.1 coordinate 3,997, forward strand.
GTCTGAGAATTCTGATAAAATTGGTGAAGAGGTTGTTGATGTATTCCATGGCGATACTTATAAGTTCACGAATACGTTCAATAGCGGCTTTTGCTTCTTCACCATCTGCATCATTCTGGTTATCGGCACCATCCTGAATTGCCGAATCATCTGGCTCATTTTCTGTTTCTTCAAGCTCTTCACTCGAAACAGGGTCGGAATTGTCTTCTGACTCAGGATCTTCATCAACTTCTTCTTCTTCGTTGCCAGGCAATGTAGATACTTAGGTTGATGCTGAAGAATCATCTTTGACGCCCGGTTCTTCGAGGTCAGATTCTTGCTGCTCGGTGGAATTTTCTTCATCCTGGTCATCATCGTCTTTGACAGGCTGAGTTACAGTC
>CAZPCO010000334.1:0-4307 GCA_964585025.1 uncultured bacterium
AGTCTTTCAGCTTCTGCAGATTATCAGTGGTCGGGAACCGCAGCCCCGCTTGATCGTCAGTGGGGCATGGGAGTAAGCCTGTCATGGCCGGTATTTGACGGCAAGCTGACCCGGGCGCAAATCGATTCGGCCAGAAGCAATCTTGACAGCAATGCCGCCAGTCTTGAAAACGTCAAATTGTCTGTGACCGCCGAACTGGAAAATTCGTTGACCGGTCTGACTGATGCCCTGGAAAGGTTGCAGGCAACCACTATTCTGGTGCAGCAGGCCAGTGAAAGTCTGCATCTGGCCGAAGGCCGCTATGACGCCGGCCTGGGTTCACCTCTGGAAATTACCGACGCTCGCGTTGAATTTGCCAAAGCTCGTGGGAACCGGGTTGTAGCCTACTTTGACAGCCTGATTGCCCAGGCCGAGCTCGACCGGGTTCTTGGCCGATTGCCAGCCGAATACCGTATTCAGGAAATTGCCCCTGTAGAATCTGGAGAAACTGACAAATGAAAAAACTTATAATTGCTGCCATTCTGCTGATCTTACTGGCTGTCGGTGTTGGAGGCTGGTATTACTGGGGAAAATCTGCCAAACCCCGTTCTTTTTCGACCGAAGAAATTACCCGCGGGAGTATCAGAAGCACGATCTCCTCTTCCGGTTCACTCGCTGCCATGACAACGGTTGAAGTTGGCTCTCAGGTGAGTGGCAACATTCTTAAACTGTATGCCGATTTCAATGATACGGTTAAGGCCGGCCAGTTGATTGCCGAACTCGAGTCCTCGGCATTTGAAGCGCAGCTGCAGCAGGCAAAAGCGAATCTCGAAAGCGCAAATGCTGCAGAACTTGGAATTCAGGCACAGATGAAGAATCTCGAAGCTTCCAGACTTACCGCCCGCGCTGATTATCAGTCGGCGATGGCCAGTATCCGCAAAGCTGAGGTGGCTGTTGAAGAAGCTGAACGTAATAGCCGTCGCATCGCCGAACTATTTGAACGCAAACTGGTTTCAGCCTCCGAACGTGATACGGCCCAGGCCTCTCTTGATTCTCAGAAGGCCTCTCTGGATATGACCAAAGCACAGGGTGAAGCTGCGCGGGTTCGTGAAAAGGCCGTCGATGCACAGTTTGAAGCTCTCGTCGCCGACCGGAAAGGTGCCCAGGCCAGAATTCGGCAAATGGAGGCTCAGTTGAGCGTCGCCCAGATCAACCTGGATCGCACGAAAATTTTCTCACCGATCGATGGCGTTGTCATTTCGCGTGATGTCGATGAAGGGCAGACGGTCGCTGCAAGTCTTCAAGCGCCAAAGCTTTTTGTCATCGCCCAGGACTTGAAAAAAATGCAGATAGACACCGCAGTCGACGAGACCGATATCGGGGTGGTCGCACCCGGGCAGCAGGTCACCTTTACCGTCGATGCCTACAAAGATCGGACTTTCAAAGGCCTTGTTCATCAGGTTCGTCTGTCGCCCACAGAAACTTCAAACGTTATAACCTATTCGGTGATGGTGACGGTCGAAAACGACGACCTCCAGTTGAAGCCTGGCATGACAGCCAATGCTGAAATACTGGTAGGAGAAAGGCAGAATGTGCTGCGATTGCCGGTGAAGGCTCTTTATTTCAAAGCACCGGAAGATCTGCTGAAAATGAGCCGGCAGGCAAATAAAAACGGAAACGGCAGTAATGCTACCGATACTATTCCGATCTGGCTCATGCCTTCAGAGGGAAAGCCCGCAATGAAGACCGTGAAAATCGGTTTCTCGAACCAGGAATTCTATGAACTGCCGGATGGAGAGCTCAAGGAAGGCGACCGGGTAATTACCGGCATCCGCGGCGAGGCCACCAATGGCAACTCCTCCGGAAGTTCGCAACGGAGCAGCGGAGTCAGGGTGAGACTGTAAAATGAATGCCGAAAAACCCCTGCTGCAGGTTTGTCATCTGACCAAGACTTATTTTATGGATGGCGTCTCGGTCAAAGCTTTGCGCGGCGTCAATATCAGCTTCTATCAGGGCGAATTCACTGCGATAATGGGGGCTTCAGGGTCAGGCAAGTCGACGATGATGCATATTATGGGCTGTCTCGACCGACCGACCTCAGGACAATATTTTATCGATGGCGAGGATGTTTCGAAATTCAGCAAGGATCAGCTCGCCATCGTTCGCAACCGGCGTATCGGCTTTGTTTTTCAGGGCTTTAATCTTCTTTCGCGAACCAGCGCTCTCGAAAATGTAGAATTGCCGATGATCTATGCCGGAATTTCAGCGGAAGAACGTCGTGAAAGAGCTATGACAGCACTTGCTTCCGTTGGGCTCAAAGGTCGCGAACACCATCACCCGAATCAGCTTTCCGGTGGGCAGCAGCAGAGGGTTGCCATTGCCAGAGCACTTGTCAACAAGCCTTCGGTGATTCTTGCCGACGAACCGACTGGCAATCTCGATTCATACTCGAGCGTCGAAATAATGGGGATTTTTCAGGAACTAAATGCCGGCGGAATTTCAATAGTGCTGATCACTCATGAACCCGATATCGCGATGTACACAAGTCGGATTGTCAGACTTTCTGACGGCGAAATAGTAGCTGATGAGCGGGTAAAGGTGCCATTGCTTGCCAGCGAAGAAATAAAAAAACATCGCAAACCTGGCTCAGGCAGTGAAGAGGAGGAGCAGAAATGACCTTCTGGGGCATCATCAAGCTTGCTTTTATCAGTCTCAGCCGTAACAAACTGCGATCGTTTCTGACCGCACTCGGTATAATCATCGGGGTAACATCTGTAGTTGCGATGGTTGCAGTGGGGCAGGGTGCCTATTATTCGGTGCAGGAAAACATCTCGAAAATGGGAACAAACTTGATCATGATCATGTCAGGTGGTGGGCATCGCCGTGGTTTTCATGGCCCCCCAGGTCAGGGAACCACTCTTACTGCGGAAGATGCCGAAGCTATTGCGAGAACCTGCCCGTCGGTCGCTATGGTTTCGCCGATCGTCAGAAGCTCAGGTCAGGCTATTTTTGGCAACAGCAACTGGACTACCAGTGTTATGGGCGTTAACGAGCATTATCTCGATATTGCCTCGCGTGAGATCGTCCAGGGCCGGTATTTTACCCATACGGAAATTAACAGCGGCAACAAAGTATGTGTAATCGGCAGCACGATTGTCGAGAACCTCTTTGGCAGTCTGAATCCGATCGGGCAGATAATCAGATTCAAAAAGATGCCGGTGATGGTGATCGGAGTTCTTAAAGACCGGGGTGAAACCGGTATGGGCGGCGGCGACCAGGACGACATCATGCTGTTACCCTTTTCGGTAGTGCAGAGACGCATTCTTGGTATCAGTCACGTTCAGATGATTCAATTGTCAGCCACAACTCAGGAGACCGTCGACTCGGCCAAAGAAGAGATTTCTCAGCTCCTCAAACGACGGCATCGCATCAGAGAAGGGCAGGATGACGATTTCGACATTCGCACTCAGGACGATATTGCCGAAATGGCGGGTACTACCTTGACCATAATCGGTCTGCTGCTGGGTGCGATAGCTTCGGTTTCACTGGTTGTCGGCGGTATCGGCATTATGAATATCATGCTGGTTTCGGTAACCGAGCGAACCCGGGAAATCGGCATAAGAATGGCGATTGGTGCCAGAACCAGCGATATTCTCTATCAGTTCCTTGTCGAGTCGGTTGTTTTGAGCTGTGTGGGTGGTGCTTTCGGCATTGTCGGGGGCTACGGGCTTTCTCAGATAATCGGCAAATTCGTTGAATTCAACCCGGTGGTCTCAAACCTGTCAATCGTGGTTTCTATTGTCTTTTCGGCTGCTGTCGGAATCTTCTTTGGTCTCTACCCGGCATGGAAGGCTTCGCAGCTGGATCCTATCGAAGCCTTCAGATATGAATGATCAGAGGGTATCGCCAAGGTAAACGGCCGAAAAGTCAATCGGTGGAAACTCCTGAATACGCCCTATCAATGAACCCGGATAAAACCGGTAGTTCTGCAGTTCGCTGATCGGCAGCCAGACAACGCCGGTCTGCATTGCATCTTCCGAAGTTGAATGCCGGCTGTTAACCGGTTCCTTCAGTATGCAGTGAAAGACGAACTCGATCTGATGAATACTGGCGTCAAATCTTGCCAGTTCGTGATTGGCCGAGATGTATTCTCTAATGAAATACAGATTCCCAACTTCCACGGTGGCGCCTATTTCTTCCAGGCATTCTCTTACTACAGCTTCTTTTAGCGTTTCGCCGTGATTCTGGCCACCCCCCGGCAAAAGAAAAAATTCGCCCAGCAGATCCTGATTTCTGGTGCATAAAACCTGCCCATCACCAAGAATCAA
>CAZPCO010000335.1:0-4299 GCA_964585025.1 uncultured bacterium
GAAGAAGCGGTCGCCCACATTCTCACCAAATTCCACGCGCTGCGCTGGCTCGAAGAAAATAACCTGCCCGTTCATTACGTCGACGGTGATATCTGATGGGGCTGATGAGAAAATCAAAAGCACGGTTGTTGATTACAGCATTTCTTGATAGAATCACCTATAGAAGTTTATAAGTATAGGTAATTTTATCGTGAAAAAACGACTGGCCGAAAAATACAGCGTTCGCGACAAGGCAATAGAGATTATTCGCCAGCATGGCAGCACTTTTCGCACTGCTGAAGCCATCAAGGCCGGCGTTCATCCACAAACCCTGTATAGTCTTCTTAGTGCCGGCATAATCGAAAAACTGTCGCGTGGAGTATATAAACTTGCTGGCAATGAACACGTGTCTCAACCAGACCTGGTTATCGTTGCAACGAGAATTCCTCAGGCTGTGATCTGTCTGGTTTCAGCCCTGGCATTCCATGAGATGACAAGCCAGATACCGCATAAGGTTTCATTTGCAATAGCCAAAGGCGCAGAAACGCCAAGAATAGATTTTCCGCCAATTTCGGTTCACCGTTTTTCCGGTGAACCCTTTACAGAAGGCATTCAGAAGCATGAAGTGGATGGTGTTCCGATCAGAATTTATGGCCCAGAAAAGACGCTCGCTGACTGTTTCAAGTTTCGTAACCAAATTGGCATGGACATAGTTCTTGAAGCTCTGAAACTCTATAAAGCGAGAAAAAGGTTCAACTCGCCAGAACTGCTCAAATTTGCCAGAATATGCCGGGTTGAAAAGATCATGCGGCCTTACCTCGAGGCCATGATATGAACTCGACCAAAAACATAAGCGCATCGGTTCGGGCACGTCTGCTCAATATTGCCAGGAAAGAAAACCGCCCCTTCAACGAGTTGTTGCAATATTACGCAATGGAGCGCTTTCTCTACCGCCTTTCGGTTTCCAGACACGCTGACAGATTTATTTTGAAAGGGGCGTTGATGCTTCGAGCATGGCATTCTCCTGTTATTCGACCAACGATGGATATAGACATGCTTGGGCGAACAAGCCGGTCAGAGCAGGATGTTGTCATACAGATTCAGGAAATTCTGGGCACCGAAGTTGCCACCGACGGTCTCATTTTCGAACGAGATGATATCAGGACAGAGGAGATAACTGAAGATTCTGATTATGCTGGTTTGCGCATCAGATTCTGTGGATCTCTGGGTTCCGCAAAAATAAATATCCAGATCGATATTGGCTTCGGTGACGCCTTATATCCCGAACCGGAAAGGCTTTCTCTACCAACCGTATTAGGTGAGGAACCACCTATGCTTCTCTGCTACAGCAGGGAAAGTGCCATTGCCGAAAAGTTTGAGGCCATGATCAAACTTGGCTTTCTTAACAGTCGCATGAAAGATTTTTACGATATATGGCTTTTGTCGCAGCAATTCCAGTTCGCAGGCAAACCGCTGGCTGAGGCAGTGAGACTGACTTTTGAGCGCCGCAATACAATTCTACCCGAAGAACCCGATGTTTTTGCCGCAGCCTTTGCGGAACAAAAGCAGTCACAATGGTCTGCCTTCAGAAAAAGACTGCAGCAGGAAAATATCCCGACGTCATTTGAAGTTATTATATCTGATCTGAAAAAATTTCTTATGCCCGTTGTCAGAGCAATTCTTAACGGTGGCAATATGACGGCTGTCTGGGATAAGTCAGAATTCTGGCATAATGATAATTAGCCTTCTGCGAAGCTACTTTCGAAAAATCAAAAACAGGCAATTTCTGAAGATGTTGACAAAAAGTTGACAAAGACTGGCATACTTCAAGACAATCCGAGCTATTGAAGCCGTTTTCAATATATAATTCGAACCCCGTTTCCCGCTTAGAAAAGGGGCCCTGAAACCGTTATGGTTTCAGGGCCCTTTGCTTTTAGCCCAAACCCGCTTACCCCTAAACTTACCCCTGCCGATATGGTTGTGCGGGTTTGCATTGCTCTAAAATTAACAGTAAGCTAGAATCATCATCGAAGTAATAGATTCCAGGGAACGCTGCATGTTATTGAGCATAAGCACAACCAGAAACGATTATAACGGCTTTAACAACATAGCCAGGCTGGCCGACGCAACGAAAGATCTGTTGATCGAATCAGTTAAGTTGGATTTTGCTGAATGCAGGTTTTTTGAAGCCAATATGTCTGCGCCTTTATACACAGTTATTTCAAGGCTTTTTGATAACCTCAATGATGTATCCATAATCAATTTGGCTCCAGGTACGCAGACCATTTTGAAGATTTTTGGTGTGGAAGCACAGAACGACAATAACCAGACAACGCTTCCATTCAAAATTTTCAAAATGCATGCAGGAGGACAGTTTTCAGAGTATCTCGACATTTATATGCGCGGGAGAGGTATACCGGCAATGACTGGAGCTTTGCGCAAGCGTTTCATGCAAAGCCTTTTTGAGATTTTTCAGAATGCCGCAATTCACTCCAGATCAGAGCATGGCATATTTGTCTGTGGTCAATTTTACCCGAACAAACACCGACTCAATTTCACCATTGCGGACGCCGGCATCGGCATAAGAGAAAACGTGCGCAGCTTCACCAGAAGCAATATAAATTCATGTCAGGCTATCAAATGGGCAATGACCGAAGGAAACACTACCAAAACCGGCGGCCAGCCAGGTGGCCTGGGGCTGAAGCTCATCAAAGATTTTGTGCGAATTAATGGCGGTAAACTACAGATCGTTTCTCATTACGGATTTTACGAGTTTTCCGCTGAAAATGAATGTTTACAAAGATTGAGTTATGTTCTTCCCGGCACATGTGTTAATATCGAGATCAATACCAATGACACCAATACTTACGATCTTGGGACCGGGTTAACCGTTCAGGATATTTTTTAGGCATGAGGAGTTGAAAATGAACAACCCCGTTACCATTAAAATCGCTGATTTAATAGGCAGCTCTTTGTGCATTTCTGCAGAAGATGGACAGAAGGTATTTGAAAAGATAAAACCACTTATCCAAGAAGGCAGAACTGTAGTAGTTTCATTTGAGCGCGTGACAATGCTGATATCATTGTTTCTCAATGCAGCTATCGGCCAGCTCTACGGTACTTTTTCCGAAGAAGAGATCCGGGCGCGCGTAAATGTAAACGGGCTGGCCGATGATGACCTTGAAATGCTGAAGCGGGTTGTCGATAATGCCAAGCGGTATTATGCCAACCCCAAAGACTATGATGCAGCCTGGAGTCAAGATAAAGACAATAATGACGAACCAGATGAAAAATAAAATTCATGATTTGAATACATATGCGTTTTCTGCTGACGAAAAGATAGTGATCGACGCAAATATCTGGCTGTATCTTTTTCCACCCCCGGGAAACGCCAGACAAACATTCGCAATCGAATACTCAAAAATATTCGACAAACTTATGAAAGCTCAGGCTAAGCCTGTCCTGGAACCAATTATCTTAAGCGAATACCTTAACCGCTATTGCCGAATAGAATGGGATGGGCACTACAAAAAAGACTATGCAAGCTTCAAAGAATTCAGGCGGTCACCGGATTTCCCAACGATTGCCGGCACAGCTAAAACTTTTGCCACGAAAATTCTAAGAGCTTGTGCTGTAGACACACTGCAAATTGCGCTTGCCGACCTCGAACGTGCCCTGGCAGGCTTTGCTTCAGGTGAGATCGACTTTAACGATGCCCTGCTTGTAGAATTCTGCAAAAAACAGGGATATAAATTCTTAACCAATGACTCGGATTTTCAATCCGGCGGCATCGAAATTCTTACCGCCAACCCAAAGCTGCTTCGCGCCTGCTGAGGTTGCTGAATAATGTTGTTCCAACTCAATTGCCTCAGGCATGTACATTTCAGCGGGTCAGATCACCAGGCAGCTTGAATGACTTCCGCAAAAATTTTGTCCATAGGCGTTATTCTAATGGAATGTTTAGCCTGGATTAGTAGTTTGCGCTTTGATTTCGATTCAGGGTGTTCTACAAACACTATCAAATCATCGGTATCATACCCATCGACTTTGCCATGAAGCTTTATTTCTGTAATAGGCCAACAGGGAAGACAAGGTGCGTTGCCTCTTATTAACATTAAAGTTACAAAAACGGCTTGAACTAGAGCTTCGAATCGCCCACCACCGTAGCCTGCGGAAAATGGATTGGTAAGATTTTTTCTTGTTGTGCTCATTGATTCAAAATTTATGACTTATATATGGCGGTCAGGCGGTATTTCTGCAGGCGGCTGTTGGGTTTGTCGGGGATTGTGTATTCAACAATGCCACTTTTAAGCATTTGCG
>CAZPCO010000336.1:0-4294 GCA_964585025.1 uncultured bacterium
GTTTTCTGCATTTCTTCGAGAACGAACCGGTCGCCGACTCTGGTCTTGAAAACCATGAAGTCATGGTTGCGCATTGCCAGATCGAGGCCCAGATTAGCCATAACCGTAGTCACCAGGGCATTTCCCGGGAGTTTTTCGCGATCCTTGAGATACTTGGCAGTGATGGCGAGAATAAAATCGCCATCGATGATGTCGCCGTCGCTCGAAACGGCGATGACCCGGTCAGCGTCGCCATCAAAAGCAAAACCGACGTCGAAATGTTCACGCTTCATGACCTCGATGATAGCATTGATACAGGTAGAACCAACATGATCGTTGATGTTGATGCCGTTCGGGTTAACCCCGATCGCGTCGACACTGTAACCCAGATCAGAGAAGAATTTGGGTGCCCAGCGAGAAATTGCGCCATTAGCGCAGTCAAGCGCAATTTTGAGTTTGCGTGAACCGACATTCTCGCCAGCAACACGTGCCAGATTGCTCAACCAGAAGGTGACCGACGAATCATCGACATTGATCGTGCCGACATCGGCACCGGTCGGCATATCAAGCCGGTTGTTGGCAATCAGCTCCTTTTCGATGGCTTCCTCGATGTTATCGCTTATTTTGTAACCATCCGGGCCAAAAATTTTGATACCGTTATCGGCAAAAGGATTGTGTGAAGCGCTGATCATAACGCCACCAAGCCCCTGCAACTCGCGGGTGATATAGGCTACCGCCGGTGTAGGAATAACTCCCAGCAGTCTGGCTTCAGCACCCATGGATGCAACACCGGCAGCAACAGCATGTTCGAGCAGATCGCCTGAACGGCGACTGTCTTTGGCGATAAAAACAGGCCGGCCCTGTTTTTTATGATTGAGCAGCAGCTGCCTGGTAGCCTGCTGGGCAATACGATAAGCAGTATATCCGTCGAGGGGAAACCGGTTGGCAAGACCCCTGACACCGTCAGTTCCAAAAAGTCGGCCCATTGTTCAGCACTCCTGAAAAATCAACTTTTCCTTGAGTATAACACAGGGAAAAAAGTTTCACATTGCAAACTTGCGATAAAGTTCCCCAATTTTACACCAATCGGAATTTTCAGGTTGCATTGGTTTGTAAAGTAGGATTATAATAAACGATCGACCAAAACAATGTTGCCCCGTCAAAAGGGCAACATTTTTTTAGTCAATATAGAAAAAGCATTACAGGCAGGCAAGGAAATTGTTCAAATCACACAAACTCACCAATATGGTCAAACCTTTTCTCAACGACCTGGTTCATCTGGTCAGCTTCAACGACGAAATCAGCAACATCGTCGACAAACTGAATCAGACTCTTGAAGAACCACCGGTAAAACTTGGCCACCGATTCGCATCACACCCGGGCGGGTTCTGTCGTGAGTTTGTCAAGAGACGCCTGAGCATGGCCGAAGCCTACATTATCATTTCCAGACTGCATGCACCTGAATTCAGCGAAACCCGTCTGCAGGCACTTCGTACCCTGATGGAACAGTCGATGCATGCCAAAACGGTTACCATGCCCATCAATACCGCAAGAGTTCAGATATATCTGATCAAGGAAGCGGTTAAAGCTCACGGAGACCGACGCCGCCAGATGGAATTCGTCGCCGATTTCGGCAAAGCATCATTCGGCCACGAAGCTGTCATAAGAGGGTTTCTCAAAGACAAGGGCATGATCGAAGTGCCCGAAGAGGGCAAACCCCTCAAAGCCCTGAATCTTGGCTGGGACGACCACGTCCACGATTCTCTCACCGAAGGGCGCAAAACACCGACCCGTGTTCTCATCGACTGCTTCGTAAAAGGTCTTTCTCGCATCACTCTCCTCTACAACGCCATCGATGAAGAGCGCATGATCAGCGAAGCAATCACAGCTGGCGAAATTCTCGGGATTTCGGTCGACATCGGGATCGAATTCAGCGTTGGCCATTGCGGCAATCGCCGTCACTATATCTATGTTCCGCCAATGTTCAGACGCAGTCGCGACTTTTTCGCCTTTCTGCGGGAACGGGATGCAGAGTTAGCCGATTTTCGCGCCGGCCTCAAAGAAAATATCGAAAAACGCTACCGATCAATTGTTTCGGTAGTTAAACAATTTAACGAAGTTCACCTGCCGAAACTCAACGAAGACTTTTCGAGTGACAGCCCCTGCTGGTTCGCTCCATTGACGGAAGCGGAGCTGCAGAAAATCGTCGCGTTCGGCCAGCCTTCGCGCGAACATCTCAGCGAGCTTCTGTTCGAGCGTTTCACCAGGGTTTTTCTCAACCGCGTTCTCTTTTTTAAAACTCAGACGATGGCCGCTGAAAAGCGTTTTCGGCAGGGCAGTTTCAGCCAGTGGGAACTGGATGCCGTTCATGCCCGCTATCAGGAATGCCGGGAGACCTACAAACATCTTTCACGTGCCGACCTGGCAAACAAATATCTGGCTTCGCGCAGTACCGTCGACTATGACAGTTCGTTCACCGACGAACTGCCGATTCTTGAAATACTGCGAAATCTGCCAGGCAAAATAGTGATGATCCATCCAATAGGGCTTGGGTTGAAGAATGCCATCAGACACGTAATCGAATTTGCCCCTTACATAACCCATCTCGAAACGATGAATCTGCGCGACAGCGCTTCAAGAAACCCTTCTGATCTTATCGTTTTCAACAAGTTCATTTTTTATCTTAATAACCGGCCTTCTTCAGAATTGCAGGGTTTTCTCGAGCAACAGGATATAACCGGCCTCTCAGAGGGTGCCGTGGAACGGGCCTGCAAGATAACCGCCGCACGCCCGATGATTCCAACCTGCGGCAGCGATTCAAGCGGTCGCAACAAGCTGATCCCCGGCATGGGGTTCATCAGATCCTCGGTGATTTCACCGGCAATAAAGAAGGAATTTCTCGAGAAGCATTTTGTTCTGCCCAGACCGATCAGCAATCTGATCATCAATCAGGGCAGATGGTCAGAAGACCTTCCCCATGAAGACAGCGACCAGGAAACGATTATCTGCATGGGCAAACAGTTGCCGCCACTTGAAAACAAAGTTGGTGACGAGAGAGCCATCGAGCTCATCGACTTCTCACGATTCTGGCGCTATTTGAACCCTGATCTGAAAAATCTGCTGCGGCTGTCGACCGGTTTTGCAGTAGCTGTCTATTGGATGATCTTTCACCAGTTCGATTCTGAACTGATTATTGGCGTCATATTTGCTTCCATATGGTTCTTCATTACCTTCTACCGCAACGTTCTCGTCGATCTCGTCGCCTCATCCGGAACCGATTTCAAAAGATGGCGACTTCACAACGTCAACTTCGACAACGCTTACCAGTCCCTGTTCTGGACAGGCTTCAGCGTTCCGGTTATGGGCTTGGTGAAGAACTATTTCGATCTCCTCTGGCCGTATTTTAAGACCGGAGTGTTTTATGAAAGCAGCAAATTTTTCTTCATCTGTGTTGCCAATGGCTGCTACATTTCGCTGCACAATCGACTGCGGAATTTTGACCGCAGCGTTATCAAGGCCAACTTTTTCCGTTCAGTGCTCTCGTGGCCGATAGCCACTATTTTTGCACCGGCCGGCAACATCATCGGGGTTCCCAGCATTGTTCAGGCGAAATTCTGGTCTGACGTTGTGGCCGGCTTCATCGAAGGCAGTGCCAAATTCAGTCAGCGTTTCACATTGCGCAAGCGCGATCTGACAGAAATACTCCCCAAACTGTATTCTGAAGAAAGAAATGAACGCATCACCGCGATGCTCGACATTCTTTATATCTGGGCACGGGCTCCCCGCGGCAAAACCTGTCTGCGGCTGCTGCTTCTCAACCAGCCCTCTCTCGGCGAAAGAATCTGGAAGAAGCAGAAGGAAACTGCCGAGGAAACCCAGATCAGGGCTAAACGTTATCGGGCTCTCTATTACCGTCTGGTAGAACTTTTCAGTTACGCGGGCATGCTCAGCATATTGACTGAATTCGCTCTAAGACATTATTCGGGGCATGATGCTCTCGAGCTTACCAACCTGATCGGCCAGGAAGCCGAAGAATTTCTCGCCTGGCTCAAAGCACTGGAAAGACGCCTGCCGGCTGAAGAACAGGCTGCTGTAATACCAGTCTAAAGAAAACAATGGCGCCCGTAACCTGACAGGTTACGGGCGCCATTAATTTTGGCAGAAATTTATTGACCAATAGCAGGAGCGACTGCCGCAGCTGCCTCGGCAACCTTGATCATGACACCAGAATTCAGAATGAGAATGCCGCTGACCAGAGCGAACAGACCCACTGATTCGGCAACACCCATGGCGACTACGATGTTACCGAAACCCT
>CAZPCO010000337.1:0-1405 GCA_964585025.1 uncultured bacterium
GTGCCAGACCGCCAAGAATCTGAACATCGTAATGTCGCATGTTGAGAATGCGCCGTGCTGTTTCTCTGACGGTTGCAAAAGCCTCTGCCTTGATACTCTCGACAGTAGCACCTTCATACAGCTTCTGACGGAATTTCAACGTCATGCCGGCCAGTTCGTCATTGGAAAGATTCTTGAAATGATCTTCGAGAACGTTGACTTCTTCGAGGGTTTCCTGCAGGCGTGCGAGTTCCCTTGCATTGAAATCCGGGATGAAAAATCTGATAAATTTATACAGCCACTCGAACATGCCTGAGACCCCTTTCAAAATCGAAGGCGCGGCCTTGAAAAAGGCTCGCGCCTGACGCATTCACTGGACTTGTTAGTAAAGCAGACGAAATGCAGTAGCCTTATTTCTCTTCAGATGAGATGATCTTGATCACTTCGTCGATCGTTTCGGCTTCCATCAGTTCATTTCTGAATTCCTGGTAGCGCAGCAGTCTTGATAGACGTGCCAAAGCTTTAAGATAAAGCCCGCCGGATTCGATCGGTGCTGCTATCAGAAAAATCAGATGCACAGGCCGGTTGTCAAGAGCCTCGAATTCGATGCCGGCGCTTGAACGCCCAATTGCAACGACAACTTCTCTGACGGTGGCAGTTCTCGAATGCGGAATGGCAATACCCTTGCCGATTCCGGTTGAACCAACCTTTTCGCGCTCGAGAACTGACTTCAGAAATGCATCGGCATCAGTCAGGTAACCTGCCGTATCCAGCATATCGATAAGCTCTTTGATGGCATCGAGCTTGGTGGTGGAACTCAATTCAAGCTTTGTCAGCTTGGGTGATATAAATTCGCTTAGTTCCAAAACTCCTCCTGCAACCCTGTCAGGGATTATTGACCGTATTTCAGTATTCTGGTTCGATAAGACCGAAGTTGCCATCGCCCCTGCGGTAAATTACGTTGATCCTGTTGGTTTCTGCGTTCGAGAAAACGAAGAAATCCTGGTTGAAGAGTTCAAGCTGTTCTGCAGCTTCATCTGAATACATCGGGCGCATCGGGAAAGTGCCGCTGCGGACGATTTTGGGCTTCACTTCAGCCGGGGCAGTCTGTTCAGTTCTTTCGGCAAAATCTTCACCGAATGAAAGAACGGTATGAGTGGCCTGTTTGTCGGCACCTTTGTTACTTCTGCGACGACCGGTGATTTTTTCTTTGAACTTCTTGACCTGGCGTTCGATCTTTTCGACGACCATATCGATCGAAGCATAGAGGTCTTCAGAGGCTGATTTTCCATGAATCGGATTACCGACTGATTTGGCCCAGACAGTTACTTCGCAAACTCTGCTGCGGCTGGTGTCTTTGGAATCTTTGACCGAAAGAGTTACATCGACTTCAACAATGTGGTCGAAGTATTTTTTGATGATCGAC
>CAZPCO010000337.1:1415-4287 GCA_964585025.1 uncultured bacterium
TAATGAGGAATAGCGCGTATCCCGTAATGTGCGGGGAGCCCATACTAGCACACCCCCCCGACGCTGTCAATATACACCATTATCGCGACAAAACTCAAATAAAAATGAAACCTTTTTGCCTTCTCATTCGTAGTGCATATTGACTAGGGTTCTTGCCAGCAAAATGTACACCATCATCCACAGGCAGGTTGCATGCAAAACAGAGCGATCATTCTGACAGTTTTCTTTCTTCTGATCTTTGTCGGTTCTGCCGCTGCCGTATCGATTCCAGCAGCCAGCACAACGATACGAAGCCTTGCATTCGATAACCAGGGAAGACTCTGGATAGCCACCTTTGGTGAAGGGCTCTGGCTTAGAGACAACTCCGGACTGCGACGTTTCCGTGAAGAAAGCAGTGATCGGCCTTTTCCAATGATCAATAATCTGCTGGTATGTAATCGATATCTCTATGTTGCAACTGCAGGTGGCGGCTGCCTGAGACTCAACACCGACAGTTTCCGCTTCGATCCTCTTAAACAAACCCCTGGTTTCGAAAAACTGCATGCTCTATATGCCTCAGCCAGCGGAACCGTATACATCGGTTCAGTGGGCAGCGGCACAGCAGTTCTCGCCAATGATGAATGGAAACCTTTAAAAGCGAACGAATCGATCAGTTTTGCCTGGGTCAACAGCGTTCTTGAATGGCAGAATCAAATCTGGCTCGGAACTGCTACCGGCCTTTACAAAACTTCTGCAAACGGCTTATGGAAGCCGGTATCAGCGGAACTGCCGCGGGCAATAAATTGTCTGCTGCTGCATAACAATGTTCTTTATGCCGGCACCACCGACCGGGGCGTTTATATCATTCACCCTGGCAAATACCCCGAACCGGTTACCGGGACAATCGGGCAGATCAACTTTCTGGTCAACTACAGCGATGGCGTTGTTGCAGGTGGAGATCTAGGCATATGGGTTGTCGGAGACAAGAATACCAGAGATATCACATCCGGAATCGAATACCCGAAATGTGCCTGCAGCAATGGAAAAAACATTCTTCACATAGGCACAACCGATGGTAAAATTTTCATGACAGAGGACCTGCAAAAATTTGCACTGATTTTAAGTATCAACGGTCCAGAGGAGCAGAAATAATGAAATTTGGGAAAAGCCTGCTGATTGCGCTGACCGTGTCGGCATTGACCGGTTTTAACGCTGGAGCATTTGCCGCGATAAATCTCGAAACTGAGATCGATATTGGCAAGAAGCTTATGAAATCAGGTGATTATAAAAAATCAGCTGAATTTTTCAAGGATCTTCTGACCATAAACAAGGATGAGATCAAAGATCATCCTAAACACCCGGAGGCATGGTATCTATTTAGCCTTTCCCTCAGGCAGCTTGGGCGCATCGATCTTGCCGACAAGGCTCTGGAGCGCGCCAAAACCCTGAAAAGGGTTATCGAAAACGCCAACCAGAGCAAAAAGGCGACAGAGCCGGCCAAAGCCACCGCACCTGAAAATTCTATTGCGACACAGCCTGCCACTGCACCTGAAACGACAACCCCGAAGTCCGACGATATCACTACAACCGCTGATCAACCAACTGTCTCGCCGCCGGCCTCCGATTTATCAGCCAACATACCGGCCGCTCTCAAGAGTGAAAAAGCAATCGAACAATGCCGACAGGCCAACGCCTTTTTCGACGCCGGACAGTATCAGTCAGCAGCTGACGCCTACATGCTGGCGATTGACGCCGAACCAGGCAATACTGAACTGCTCGAAAAGGCAATCGTCTGCCTCAACAATGTAGGGTCCGGATATTATCAGAAGGCCATGACCGTCTTTGCCGCTCTCGAAAAAGCTGATCAGGCAAAGATGACCGCAGCTCACAAAGCTGCTTATGCCAGAGCCTGCATTTTTGCCGGCAAACCTGACTACAAAAAGGCCGAAAGCATTCTGAACGACGTTCTTGAAGCGGCCCCGGAAAATGTGGAGGCAATAGTCCTGTCAGCCCAGCTCGACAGCGAAAACAAGCTTTTCAAACAAGCCATAGAAAAGTATGAAAAGGCAATCAAGCTCGACAAAAATACGCTGCAGGCTTATCTTGGCATGGGCGAAGCCTACCAGAAAATGCAGCAGTTTCCCAAAGCCATAGAAATTCTTCAGATGGCAAGAGACCAATGGCCTGGCGATTTTATGCCCCTGGTCGGGCTGGGTAAAGCCTACCTGAGAAATAGCGACTACGGCTTCGCTCTTGTGATGTTCAACCTTGCCTATGAAATGAATCCCGACAGCTTCGATGTCAACCTCGGCCTGCTCGAAATCCTCGCCCGCAAGGGTGATTACCGGGCCTCGAACCATATCGCACGCTGCGAAAAACTTTTCAAGGGCGACCCACGGGTTGAATACTGGAAAGCGGTGTTCATGGAACTTGATGAGCGCCTGGAAGACGCTAAACGCATTTACAGCCTATTAGCCATGTATGAAGACGATATTGCCTACCGGGCAAAACTTCGCCTCGGGCAGCTTTATGGCGGCATCGGCCATGAAACGTTCCCAGGAAACCTGCTGGTAACGGATCGGCCAAACTACCTTCGCACCTACAGTTCCATGAACGACCAGGAGCTGGCATATTCGCATCTATCTGCCTATCTGACCAAATATCCCGATTCCCCGGAAGCCCCAAATGTCCGTCGCTGGCTCGATGAAAACGAAGAATCGCTTCTCAAGGCCAGAGAATTCGACTCTCTGGTACAAAGCCAGTTCAAAACCGAGTAAAATCTCCATCAATCAATCAGGAGGACTTATGATTTTAAAGAAACCATTGTGTATCGCATCGCTGGTTCTGCTTGGCCTGGCAACTCAGGTCTCAGCTGTTGAGGTCGAACCCGGCC
>CAZPCO010000338.1:0-4285 GCA_964585025.1 uncultured bacterium
TATCGCCAGAGTCCAGGGCACATTGCGGCCTGGCAAAATCATGATCAACAGCTGGGAAGTTCCGGCAACCGGCATGGTTCGCAGTCGGGTCGAGAAACTTTTGCTGGGGCTCATGCTGGCTGACCCTGCAAGTCTGCCCTGCAGAACCTTCAAAGGTGAGACATTGTTTGATTTCAGCGCAGAAAGCATTTCCATTTCCGGAAAGTTTTAGCAGTAGAATACCAGCAATTCTCGGTCTGGAGAATTAAATAGACTGGTTGCTTCGATTACACTCTCTGAACGGCAAGTTTGCCGGTAGAGCAGAATGTTGCTTTAAAGAATCGTTTTTGAGTGTTAAAATAAAATAATATCAATCGAATAGCTGGGAGTGACAATGATGAAAGCGGTTACACCATTTCTTTTGACGATACTCGTCTTTTCTGGCGGCATCGTAACTGCCCAAAGCTCTGATATATCCAGGGCAACCCTTCATTATGAACTTTCAGGAACAGCCGCTCAGAATTCTGCAGGTATATCCGGCCTGTATTCGGCTCAGGAAGCTTCTTCAACCACTGATCTAAAAAGCGGCCTGCTGCAATCATTGCTCGACAGAATGGGGCGAAAAGAGCAAAAGGTCGTTAAACAGCTTCTAGATGTCGGAGTAAAAACCAATCTGATCAATCTCGAAAAAATTGAAAAGAAACTGGGGCAGATTAATCTACCGGCAATTATTGGTTTATACAACGATTTAAAGGCCATGAAATTATCAGGGCTCGATATCAAAAAACTTGAAAACATTCAACGGACCCTGTCTGATATTGATGCTGCCATTAAAAAAGCCGATCTAAAAGCTCCCGAGTTCGGAAAACTCAACTTTTTTGCCGGCCTGACCCGCGATCGTCTTGCCGACATGGCCGGCACTGCTGAAGAGAAGAGCGCGCTGCGTGCTGCAGCGATAAGTAATTATTCAGATACTGTTAAATCTCTGGCTAACGACAAAACTGCTGCCAGCCAGGAAAAAGTGGCCGATGCCGCAGAACGTCTCGCCACCCTGGAAAACCCGTTTGGCGATATTTTACCGGTTGGTTCGGCAAAGAGTAATGTCAAGGCGGTGATAACCTCTGATTACGGTGTTCGCGTGCATCCGGTCAAGAAAACCAGGCGTTTTCATACCGGCGTTGATCTGGCCGGATGGAAATGCAGTGGCTGGCAGGTGAAAGCCATCGGTCCGGGCCGGGTAGTCAAAAGTGGCTGGGAATCAGGCTACGGCTATTCGGTGGTTGTATCCCATGAAATTGAAGGGCGTCAGCTCTTTACCCGCTACGCTCATCTGATGAAGAAAAGTCGCATTGGCACAGGTGAACTGGTTAAAACAGGCGACCAGATTGGCTTGTGCAATAATTCAGGTATATCTACCGGCGCCCATCTCCATTTTGAAGTCAGAGAAGGTTCTGCCAGCGGTATAACCCACGATCCAAAAGAATTTCTGCCTGACACCGAAAAGCTTTGAGGGAATTTAAATGAAGCATAACAGCTGGCACAAATATGAACTGAGAAAGAGCTTGCAGGTTGTGATTCTTTCATTAATGCTGATTACGGCACTTTGCGGTCAGGTTGCAGCTCAGCTTGACCCGGCAGATCCTCCAACCGATGACCTTGATTATGGCGATCTGCAGAAAAAGATTGCGGCGATGTTGCCCGAACAGCCGGATTTGTTGAAGTTTTCATCTTTGTATACTTTCAGATATGCACCTTGGCCTGAAGGTCCAGGGCAGGCTGCTGCCAGGTTCGAAGAAGCTTTTCGCGGCTTTTCATTAAAGGTCGACAACGACAAGGTTTTACTTTTTGACAAATCATCTCGCACTCTTTTTGCTTATGACATACGCGAGAAGAAGCAGATAATGCTGGCCACAGATCATCAGAATGCAACTCTTCAGTTCGATGATTTTGCACTCCTGCGCGGTGGTAAGCTTGTTATTGCCGACAATTCGCGCAACGAGCTGCTACTTTTTGCTGACAACCGTCTGGAAAAGGAAATCGGGTTTGACGGTGACCGCATTCTTTTCAGGCATATCGCCTTTGTTGAAGCTGACCGGCTGGGTCTCAATTTCCTTGTTTATGATTCAGGGCGCAACCGCACGCATGTAATCACCAGTAATGGTCAACCCCTCTGGGAAGCGGAAGGAAGCACCGAGCCCTGTTTTCTGGGCAATTCACTAATCAGACTGGAAAAGCAGGATAGAACCCTGAAAGTGCTTCGTTTCAGTGATATCAGTCGAGACCCTGTCGAATTCAGCAAATATGATACTGCTGAGGGCAACATCATTCTTGATGCCTGGGTCGCCGGCACTTTTGCCGGCAGCCTTGCTATCGTGGTGTATGAAGGGCGCGGCGACGAAGATCATCCTGATTATGCACGCCTTTTAATGATGAAGGATGGCGCATATACGGTGCATCGCTTCATACCGAATCTTGATTTCAGGCTGCCCTTATTGACACCATATAGACTTCTGCTGGAACGCAATAAACTGATGCTTCTGACAGCAAAAATTGGTGAAAACGGTATCGAAATATCAGGTGCGCCAATCCCGCTGAAATAATCGCAAATCAAGCCGGCAACTCGATGAATCTACCGTTCTTTCTGATGAATAATGGGTATTTGCTCAGGTGTGCCAGCAGACTTCTAAGGTCGGTGAGTTTCCATTGGCGCAGGTCCAGGGGTTCGTGCAGGCTGCCGCCGGTTAAATGACCCATGATCGGAAATGGCCCATGGAGAAGCTCTTCAACGACAAATTCACATCTGCCTGGGTGCATCTCAATGACTCTGGCCTTTTTGCCATCTATCTGAGCAGGAAAATCAATGGCCGGCAGACCGTCGAGACTGCCGATATCAGCCTGAAATATCTGGTGATCGCGGCCCGTATGAACCGGAAATGCCCAAAAACCTGTATCAACAGGGAAAGTTCCGCTTCGGTTGTCGTCAAGAGCTACTGATTCCCATTCGATAAAGGGTGTCAGGCTTTCAAGCTCTATGGTGGCGCATGAAAACGGCAGCAATATCATTGTCCCGGTCGCTTCCAGTCTGCGAAAATTGCGCTTTAAGGAACTGATCTCGTTGATTCCTGGGGTTCTGAGCATAAAAAAGCCGTGCATATCGATCATCGGCACATTTGCAAGCTGTTCAAGAATGGTATCGAGCCCCCAGTCACCAGAACCGTACTCGCCAGCCCATGAACGCACCCGAAGCAAAAAGTTCAGCCGCTGGTCGTAGGTCTGTGCCATGTTTGAAAGACTCAGGCATTCAGAAAATGAGCCGATGACTGGAAGCAGACCCTCCCGAACGTAACCGGTTTCTGCCGGCAGATAACCGGGACGAAGAATGCGTTGCATCGCAGCAGAAATGCCTAGAAGCGGCCTGGGGGCATTGCACAATGCTCCAATAATTCCGGCTCTTAGAAGGTCATCTTCGATGACAGGCCATATTTTCTGCATTAAGGGCAGCGAAACATCTATATATCTGGCGGCATGACAGCAGGCGACGATATTGGCTAACAGTGTTTCGTAGTCAACGCTCAACCAGCATGGATGCGCACGATCTGGAACAAAATCAGACGTGGTTGTCATCAGGTGCTATCTCTCTGACATCATAACCCATGACTTCGGTACCTTTGTCGCAAATTCGCTGATAAAGCATCTCAAGAATCTGTTCTTCATCTTTTCCGGCTTCAAGCTCAGCTTTTGTGTCGATTGGTTCGAGAAAATGCACCGACATTCGAGCTGGGCGCGGAAGAACTGTTCCAGGGGGGGTCAGGAGATGTGAATTGGCAATGTAGGCAGGCACAATTGGCAGCTTTTTCTTGAGGGCGAATTTTATCGCACCGGGTTTGAACTTGCTGACCTTGCCGTCGCGGTTACGGGTTCCTTCAGGGAATAGCCCCAGGCGATGCCCTTCGTTAAGCAATTTCATGGCTGTTTTTATGGCCGTCGCGTCTACTTTGGAGCGGTCGACCGGAAAACAGAGAACCTTGCGCAGGTAGAAACCTTTGAAAGGGTTTTCGAAAGCTTCCTTTTTAACCATGATGAATAGAGGTACCCGCACCGCGCCACCCATTATGAAGCCATCCCAGATCGAGGCATGGTTCGCAACGGTGACGAATTGCTCGTTAACCGGCACCAGTTCGTAATTGTATATTCTCATTCCGTTGTAAAATCTGAAAAACCAGCGGCTGAAAGCCTGGGAAATGTTAAACCACATGAAAGATGGGTGCGTTTCAGCGATATGTCCTTCATTGCCACCAGAGGAACC
>CAZPCO010000339.1:0-4279 GCA_964585025.1 uncultured bacterium
AGGAGAAGCCCCGACAAATTCTGCCAGCCAAACATCACGAGCAGGAAACGTTATTGAAATGCCTCCAGCGCCTGGAAAGTGCTGCTGTGAATGATATTCGGTCACTATCAGAAATGGAAATTCCTTGAGAAGGTTTTCGCTTTCGATTTTTAAAGTGGTCAAGGGACCCGATGCATGGGTTACCAGACTTTTCAGATCGCGATTCTCAGCCCTTTCAAAAGCCTGAATGATATATTTACGCTCGCCTTCTTCGAGCACGTATTCGAGGCTGTCGCGCAGGCTTGCCAGAACTTTCGCATATTTATCTCTTTCGTCATTGATTTTTACAAACCAGGTATTCAGCCGGCTCATAAAACTTGTGAGAGCCGAATTGCGCAGCAGCGAAATGGTGACTGGCTCAGTTACAATACCCGACAGGTATCTTTTGCGGTATTCTTCACAAATCAGCTTTCCAAGGGTCTCACCATCGAGGGTTGCCGCCCCGGCGCTTTTGATACCGCTGACGATTTTAGCATAGGGAAAGCCTGCCGCGGGAACATATGACTGCGAAAACAGTGTCATGGCGGCACAGTTTCTGAATTGCAGCGCTATCTCAAGATAGGCCATATTACAGGCATCAAAGGCGAGAAGTTCAAGTGGCCGGCGACTGCCGTCAAAAATGCCGGCCGCTCCTTCAATATAGGCGGCAATCTCGACCGGATTACCCTTTATTTCAGCACTGTCGTCGACGATGAGAGAAGGGCGCATTGCAGCATTTTTCCAGCCATCGGCATGGGAACTTATAATCAGAGAATATCTTCTCGCCGGAAAAGCCCGGCGTGACCAGGCAATAAAATCAGCTATCACAGCGCCCGAACTTGAATCGAACGCTCCAAGGGCCGCCAGTTCAACAACTTTATTGTTGCTGATCATCAGGCGTTTGAACCCGTCAACCGGCGTATCTAACTGAATGAGAATCTGAGTAGCTGAAGGCAGACCGGCTTCGGCAATGCTTTCGATATTTGCACTGATGTATGAAGAAAGGCTGTTGTCGCCTGCCATATGCAGAAGGAGAACGTGTTCGTTTGGAAAAGCTCCCGAATTGCCAAGATGAAGGGAATCGGCCATCGAGGTATATGCAGCTTTGATTTCTGCAATCTGATCCAGCGGCTGTGAGTCCAGTTTCTCCGGATATTTTTCCAGAACCTGGGCAATCGCGTTAACGGTGGCATCTATGTGCTCGGGTTTCAGTTCTTCAGGCCTGACACGACGCCCATATTTTTCGCGCAGGCAGCGGGCAATCATCGAGCGCGCCGTCGATCGCAGATCGACGGTCGCCTTTACTGCACCGTAAAGCCCGGACGAAGTTGCCGCCATCCATTCGAGAATAAGGTTTTTATGACTGCCATGCTGGCAGAATATGACCACCTGATCGCGAATGCTGATCGGGTTCAGGGTGAAGTTACCCTGTTCATCAGCATTTACCGGGGCAGACACGTCATCCTGGATTGAAACCGCAAAGGGTCGCATATCGATCAGCGAGGGGGTAATCCCCCCCAGATCACGATGAATGGTGACATCGGATAGATTGATGATGCCTGAAATCTGCAGACTGGTCGGAACCGGATAATTATAAATCAGCGTTGGCCCGGATTCGCCTTCACAGCCGACCAAAACCAGGTATGCAAAAAGAAGAACCGGAAACAGAAATTTCTTCAGGTTGAAAGTCAACACGTAAACGCCGACTATTTAACGGGTTCTAGATGCGTCATGCCACCCATGTATGGGCGCAGGACTTCGGGAATGCAGACTCTGCCGCCTTCATCCTGGAAGTTCTCGAGTATCGCCAGCCAGGTGCGGCCAACAGCCAGGCCCGAACCGTTGAGAGTGTGAACATAGGCGGTTTTAGCTTTTGCATCGCTGCCTTTGTATCGAATACCGGCGCGGCGAGCCTGGAAGTCTTCAAAATTGCTGCAGGAACTGATTTCGCGATAAGTATTCTGCGAAGGCAGCCAGACTTCGATATCATAAGTTTTGGCGGCAGAAAAACCGAGGTCTCCAGACGAAAGCGCGACAACCCTGAAGGGCAGCCCAAGCAGGCGCAAAATCTCTTCGGCGTTGTCGAGAAGCTTTTCGAGCTCATTGAATGAGTCTTCGGGTCGGCAGAATTTTACCAGTTCAACTTTGTCAAACTGGTGCTGACGTATCAGACCACGGGTATCGCGCCCATAGCTTCCGGCTTCACTTCTGAAACAGGGTGTATATGCGGTCAAACTGATGGTCAGATCAGATTCTTTGAGAATTTCATTGGCAAAAAGGTTGGTAACCGGCACTTCTGCAGTCGGAATCAGATAATAATCGAACCCCTGCAGTTTGAAGAGATCCTGTTCGAATTTTGGCAGCTGACCGGTGCCTTTCATCGATTCGGCATTGACGATAAAGGGAGGCAGAACTTCACGATAGCCATGTTTCTGCGTATGAGTATCAAGCATAAAATTGATCAAGGCGCGTTCAAGACGTGCTCCATTGCCCGTAAGCACTGAAAAGCGGGCTCCGGTAAGCTTGGCAGCACGGTCGAAATCAAGAATGCCAAGATTGGAACCCAGATCGACATGATCTTTGACCGGAAACTGATAAACGCCGGGCTGGCCAAAACGTCTGACTTCAACATTGGCGCTTTCGTCGCGCCCGACTGGGGTTGTCGAATGCGGCGCATTCGGAATGGTCAGAAGCATGCCATTAAGCGACTGGTCAATCTCTTCAAGACTTTTTTCAAGTTCCTTGATCTGATTGCCGACTTCTTTCATCCCGTTGAACAGATCTTCGCATGGCTCTTTGGCTGCCTTGCGACGACCGATTTCCTTATTAACGTTATTGCGTTCAGCCTGAAGCGATTCAACCCTGGCGATCAGTTCACGGCGGCGGGCATCGAGTTCTTCGAGCGGCTGGAGCTTTTCGATTACCACCCTGGAGGCATTGCTGACAAGAACTTCAAGAATTCTGGCAGGTTCTGAAGGATTACCAGCTTCCTGCAAAATTGCTTTATTGACAGGATTTTCGAGCGAAGCTTCGCCACGCTTTATCATGGCTGCTTTGAAAAGATCTGGGTTCGCGCGTATCCATTTGATGTCGAGCATGAGTGTGTATTGCCTCCATTAAGAATGTTCAGGCAGGTAGAATACTCTTTTGGCTCTTATCTTTCAAGAGTGATTATTAAACAGGTCGGGTTGAAAAGGCCCTGGAAGTTTTTCGGGCTCAATGCATTCAGGGCAGTCGAACCGGGGATTGTTTACAAGGGTGCCAACCCTGCAGCAGCTTAAAATATCAGGTTTTGCGGGTTGCAGCATCCATTTCAGACTTACTGGATCTGTCTCTGGTGCGAGCCATTCGGCGAGACGCTCAGGTTCAATCATAGCCGGCATGCGAGGGTGAATCGGCGAGACAATCCGATTGGCATTCACGGTGATGATTGCGCAGGAATTTACCTGCTCTCCTCCTTCTCCGTGCCAGATTTCCCAGATTCCAGCGAGCAGCAGTTGACGTCCAGTGGTTGTAGAGAAATAGTAAGGTTGCGCTGGCTGGCTGCCCTTTTTCCACTCAAAGAACCCTGATGCTGGAATAACGCAGCGCCGGTATCGATAAGCATGACGAAATGCCGGTTTTTCACTAACCGTTTCCGCCCGGGCATTGATAAGAGAACTCAATTTCCGCGGATCTTCAACAAATGGAGGAATCAGCCCCCAGGTCAGAAAATCATGCCGCAGGCAATTGCGATCCGGATCATAAAGCAGAGCCAGAACGGGCTGCGATGGCGCAATATTGTAGCGGTTCGCGCTGACTGATAAAGGCTCGATGTTAAGCAGACTGAAAAGCCAGATCAGACTGCCGGTCAGAGTAAACCGCCCACACATGGTCAGAGCATCGGCCTGACCTGATTGGCCTTGAACCCTTTGAAAGCACGCAGAGCTTCAGATATGATCTGAATACTGCGGCGCATTTTTTCCGGGGCAACTACCAACGCGATGCGAATTTCGTTGCGGCCACGGCCTGAGCCGAGATAAAAATCACCTGCCGGGGTTACAGCAACCGTTTCGCCACCCATATTGAATTTTTCGAGCATGAAATAGCAGAATTCGGTAATATCTTCAAATGCCGGGAATTTGACCATCAGATAAAAAGCTCCGGAAGGTCTCGGGGCAACGACATCCGGAAGATATTCCCGGATCGCTTCCATGGTTGCTTCAAGACGTTCCCGATAGGTGCGGCGCAACTGCAGCAGATAGTCAGGTTGAGCCAGAAC
>CAZPCO010000340.1:0-4273 GCA_964585025.1 uncultured bacterium
GAAACTGGCTGATATCTTGAGCACCACGCCGTTCACTTCAAGGTAATCATTTTCAATTGAACGCCTGACACGCTCTGCTACGGCAACAGCACCACTCATTTCGGTTTCAGGCAACACAAGAGCAAATTCTTCGCCGCCATATCTGACCGGCAGATCGTGGGTTCGCACTGCCCGACGCAGTATGGAGGCGACGTGCTTGAGAACTTCATCACCGGTCTGGTGACCGTAATTGTCATTGAGCAGTTTGAAATGATCGATATCGACCATTATCAGAGCCAGATTTCTTTTGAAACGGGCCGCACGCTTGATTTCGTCAAGCAGACGCTGTTTGAAGTAGCGATGCAGATAAAGCTTGGTCATGCCATCGGTAATGGCCTGTTCATAAAGTTGAGCATTCTTCACCGCAGCGCCCAGCTGAACAGCGAAAACCTTTATCAGTCTGATATCGCGGCTGGTAAAACCATTTGCCCCGGCAGTTGCGCAGAGATGCAGCAGACCAAGGAACTCACCCTGATGAAGAATCGGCACAACCACGAATGATTCGCCGAAGACTCTCTCGTCAAGCCTCTTCAGCTCAGCAGGCTGGCTGGTACCCTTCTGGTATTCGAAAGATTCTTTCTTTTCCTGGGCTATCTGAAGAATATCGGAGTCTTCAAGAGCCAGATTCTCAGGCAATTTGCTAGCATCGCCAAGATGGCTCATCAGGTTAAACTGGCGATGTTCTTCTTCATAAAGCCAGGTTGTACCCCGGTCGATTTCCGTAATCTCCGAAATGGCGCTCATTGCCATGTCGAGCAGTGCCTGCAGCTGCAGTTCAGAAGAAATCATCTGGGACGCCTGATAAAGAATACTTACTTCCTGAATCTTTTCGTCAAGGCGAACATTCGCTTCACGAAGCTCGGAAAGCAGCAGAAAATTGTTGATCGCTACCGAAATATTGCGTGAAAGAGTTTTGAGGAAACTTACTTCCTTGTCGGTGAGAGGCACTTCTTTCAGCTTGTGCCCGACCACCAGAAAGCCGATCAGCTTTTCCCTTACCTTGAGAATCGAAATACAATCAAGGTTGTCTTCAGAAAAAGCCTCAAGAACACCGCGCAGATATTTGAAATCGACGACGCGATAAGTTATATCGTTGGAATCTGCCTCGAGACCGACTATTTCATCGTGCGGCAGATCGTAATCATACGTCTTGTGAACCAGCTTCCAGGCGCAGCGCATGGAAACCTTGCGATTATAGGTATCAAAAAGAAAAATTCCACCCTTGCGTACCCCGAGAGTACCCAGCAGGAGGTGCAGAAGTGACTTGAGCTGAGCGTCAAAACTGCTGACGCGACACAACTCGTCTCCGATGTCGCTCAGAGCCTCTAGAACATACTCATAACGCAGCACCTGCTGCTGCATTTTCTGTTCTGGTGAAGACGTCTGTTCTGATTCAGACATGCAAGGTCAACCCTTATATTTAGCTACAGCCTCTTCCTCTTTGTCAAAGGGCTCGGCGAATTGCAACAAGCCCATCATTTCAAATGTTTTGCGGTTGGTGGGAGTCAGATTGGTGAAGGCCAGCGCCCCACCAGACTCTTCAATGGCTTCAATTACCCCGATCAGAATCGAAATGCCAATACTGTTGATCAAAGGAGACTGTTCAAGATTGATAACAATTTTATTAACTGACTTCTCGAGATGCTCAGAGCATATCTCATCAACCTGTTCAGCACCAAGATCATTGAGATAGCCCTTGGTTCTGATTACCAGCACCGGGCCGTCAACCTGATGCGTTAGAGTAAATTCTTCTGACATATTCGTTTATTAAGCTCCTCGGAGACTTGAGCTCTCTCTCCTGAATAATTGCTGGTACCCAGAGAAAGATATAATACCCATTTACAGTAACACAAATATTTCTGATTAACAACAGGCAAAAAAGATAATAAAAGCGCCTTGATTTTTTTTATACCTTACATATATTGCTTGCCACATGTGGAACTATCATCGTCAGATTATGATCAGATATGCCGGATTTCTCGTCGGCCTGCTTCTGCTTGCCGGTCTCTACCTGCTGGCAGGCGATCGCCAGCCAGATCTGACCTCCAAGACCAGTATAAAAAGCTGCCTCACCGACCTCGCTGTTTCAGCTGAACTACAGCCATGGTGGAGCTATCTCCTGTTCATTGGCGGTGCGCTCCTGGTAATGGCGACCGGGGTACCCTCGATTACGATTTTTACGAGCATCCTTCTTGTCAAAGGCTTTTACCCCGCGTTCATCTTTACCTGGCTGGCGCAAACCATCGTTTCTCTGTTACTTATCCGCCGCGCATATAGAAAAAAGACGATCAACAACACTGTTCTAGCCAGAAAAATACCCAATCTAGATAAAAGCGCCGGATCATTTGCATTCTGGAGTCGCATCTATTACGAATTCCCGCTGCGCACTATTGACTCAATAACGCCGATTGTTCAACCAGCCGGTTTTTCCATCATCGAAAGCCTCAGGGTAATAATGCCGGCAATCGGCATCCGCCTGCTGATTCCATCTCTCTGGATGAACTCTTTCCTGGTAATGATCTCCTCTCTTGATTATAACACTGCAGGTGATATCAACGCCTTTCTGTTATGGAGTTCTGCTCTGGTTGTCTACACAATGATACCCAGAATTCCGGAACTGTTTTTCTGCCCCCGGGAAGTGCGCCCGATTCTCTATGCAATCGAAGAAACCTCCCCGGATGACAAATTTTCAGTCGAACCGGCAATCCCGCCCTCGGCCTTCAATCAGCGCAACGGCAAACCTAATTCCTCACCAGCATCATTTCTGCCCGGTCAAATTGGTACAAAACCTCAATTAGTAAAGTAGTTGACTATACCCTCAGATTTGTTTAAACCTATTATGAAGTTTTTATACGAATCAATCTCCGGAGGGTAGAATGTCCTACGATGCATCTCTGATAAAAGAACTCAAACACCGGGCAGCCAGAATCAGATGGCTCTCGATAAAAACCACAACAGAAGCAGGTTCAGGCCACCCCACCTCCTGCTGTTCATGTGCCGAAATTCTGGCAGCGCTTTTCTTCCGTGTCATGCGCTATGATCCCAAGAATCCGGCTTCTCATGCTAATGACCGACTGGTGATGTCCAAAGGACACGCAGCTCCGGCTCTTTATGCCGCATGGTGTGAAGCCGGCTATCTTGAAGAAAAGGAACTTTTTACCCTGCGCAAAATGGGTTCGAGAATCGAAGGGCATCCAATGCCCAGTCTGCCCTTTGTTGATGTTGCAACCGGTTCTCTCGGGCAGGGCCTTTCAGTAGGCCTTGGCATCGCGATCCAGCAGAAAAAAGTCGTCAAGAACGGTGCCCGCACCTTTGTTCTCATGGGTGACGGCGAAGTCGCCGAGGGCTCGGTCTGGGAAGCCTTCGCTCTTGCAGACAACCTCAAAACCGACAACCTCATCGGCATCATTGATATCAACCGTCTTGGTCAGAGCCGTGAAACCATGCACGGCCACGACATGCGAACCTACGCCCGCAAAGTTGAAGCTTTTGGCTGGGAAGCAATTGTCGTCGACAACGGGCACGACATCGAACAGGTGATGCAGGCTTTCGATCGCGCCCTTAACGTATCTGGCAAGCCGGTGTGCATCCTCGCCAAAACTCATAAGGGCGGCGGCCTGAGCCAGATAGCCGACAAGGACAACTGGCACGGCAAACCGATTCCAGTTGGTAAAGAACTCGATCAGGCTATCGAAGACGCGTCCAGAGATATCATGAAAACTCCTCCGGTTCCGGTGATTGCCCGGCCGGCAGAAATCAAGGGAAATATCGTTTCGGGCCCGCTGAGCGCTAACATTGAACCGCCTCCATACAAGATTGGCGAAAAGGCAGCCACCCGTCAGGCGGTCGGCCCTGCCCTGGTGAACCTCGGCAAAGCTGATGAAAGAATCTGGGCAATCGATGGCGACACTCAGAATTCAACCTATTCGCAGAAATTTGGCGAAAAATATCCCGAACGCTTTGTTGAATGTTTCATCGCTGAGCAGAATATGGCAGGCGTAGCTGCAGGTCTGGCAGCCCGCGGGCTTATTCCATTCGCAACGACTTTCGGCGCTTTCCTTGCCAGGGCTTTCGACCAGATCCGCATGGCAGCGCTTTCCGGTCTGAAAGTCAAATTCATCGGAACCCATGCCGGTATCTCGATCGGCGAAGACGGCCCGTCCCAGATGGCTCTAGAAGATCTCGCTTCATTTGCAACCCTGCCTAATGGTGCCGTTTTCTATCCTTCCGATGC
>CAZPCO010000341.1:0-4265 GCA_964585025.1 uncultured bacterium
CCGGGCGATTGCTATTGCAACTGACTGCGAGCATCCCACCGATGGCTCTATCGACCAGAATCTTCTCAAGCTCGCCAGCAATGTCGATCTCCTTATTTATGACGGCCAGTACACCTGCGAAGAATATGCTCCCCACAAATTCAACCTTCCCGGCCCCGGCAAGCAGGGTTTCGGCCACTCAACACCTGAAGAAGGCATCAGGGCTGCCAAAGCCGCCGGTGCACGCCGACTCATGATTACCCATCACGACCCTCTTCACACCGATGCGCGGTTACGCGAGATGGAACACCAGGCCAGGTCATTGTTTGCAGCCACGGAATTTGCCCGCGAAGGCATGTCGATCGAAATTTGACCGCCGACCCGGTTGCTGAAATTTGCACCTTTTTTTTGTTGCAGCCACGCTGTGTATGATATGATGTGCACAACATGGCACGGGCTTCGTTTACAACTCCAGTCTATTTCTTCACCTCGATAAGAGCAGGCTCAGGCAAGGCAACGATCGTTGCCAATCTGGCTGTTTATCTCAACAGCCTTGCCAAAAAAGTCGCTCTGATCGACCTCGACGCTGAGACCCCGCTCAAGCTGAAGAACACATTTCCTCAGTCGATAAGCCTGCAGATGTATGCAGACATAGGCCAGATCGCACGATCAGAAGAAAACCGCTTTCAAAGAAATTTCTATTTCACCGAAACCAGCCAGATTTCCTATTTCCCTGCCCAGAAACTGACGGATCCGTCGGCTCTGTTTTATGACACTTCGCTGCGCGACTTTTTCATTCAACTTAAAGCCAGCTTCGATGTCGTGATTATCAACTTCCCTGCCGGCATTCAACATGGGCAGAAAGCCTCCGAGCTCCTGTCGCGAACTCATCTGTGGCGCGGCAGTCAGCCATTTTCTCTCATCGTTTCCCAGTCCGATGAAAAGTCGCTGATAGCACTCGACAAACTCCTGCAGCAAAACCCGGCCTTTTCCTATCAGCTTCAGGAAAATACCTGCCTGGTTTTCAACCGGGTACCGACTTCTCCAGACGAACAGCACCTTGCCGATACGACTCTCAACGGGCACGAATTACGGCAGATATTCGACCAGCCAAACAGCTTTCTGATTCCGGTTTGCGAAGAATTCGTTCTGCAGAAACATCAAAGCGCCGCCGGCGTGCTGAAATCTGATTCGCTGATACATCAGACAATTTCTGGGCTCAACCGTCTCCTGACTCATAGCGGCGAAAATCCTCTCAAACAGCTTAATCCAAGACAGGGTGACTACCAGGCATGTCTTGACGGAGAACTTCTTGAAAAATTGACGCCATACCTGGAAAAAATCCAGACTGCAGCTGCAGCGCGGCTATTCATTCATCCATCTGAACTTCAGGTCTTTCTTGAAGAAGGGCCGGGAAATTTCCGAATTCGCCTCAGAATCGCCGGCATCACTCAACCGCTTCTAGGTATCAATACCAGAATAAAACACGAACCTGTCTGCCACATAGTCCAGAGGCATTCTCCCAATGATTTCGCAATCGGCGAACCTGGCAGTGCCGCATCGGTTGTTATGCCAGCCACCAGAGAAACGGTTTCTGCAATCAGCATGCGACCGGTATACAAATTTCCCGACAGCTTCAGCTGCCAGACTGATCCAAGGCTGCACCCGCAACTTGAACTGCTGCCGGAAAAACCAGCCTGCCCTTCGCCGATTCTTTTCAGACAGGAACTCGAGCTGCCCGAAGTTCCATCCCTTTCAAATGTCCTTGGCTTCACCAGACGAAGCTATCGTCAATTCGAATTCACTTCGCTGGCCAGATATCTCGAAAGCGGGGGCGTCACGCATTTTTTCCTGCCCCCTGAATTCGAGCTTTCCTGGTCGTGCGACTGCATATATGAAGAAATTTATTCTGCTTTTCTGGCAGTCAGCCAGCGTCAACACATCGATCATCTGACGGTTCTGCCCATTTCCTACAACTGGCCGGATATTAGAAACGCGGATGCACCCGAACTATTTGACATTTTTGCACGCAATCAGAAACTTTCAGAAACAGGCTATGGCCAGGTCAGAGAGTCTATACCGCCTCCTGCTGATTTTGCCATTCTTTATCGAGGTTTTTACTGCCGCCTGCTCGACACCGCCATATGGCCGGTGCCTGGCCGTTTTCTCCTGCCGCGACGGGAACATGCAAACCTGGTAGCTGCTTCTCTGCCCAGCATTTTGCCGCTATGGGCGATAAATTTTGCCAGACGCGAAGAGGAACCGGCCGATAACCGCAATTTTACCACACCGATAATGCACGCCTGCGAATCATTTCCATTTACATTGTTATTCGGAAAGGCAAACTATCTTGCAGCCAGAACCCCCGTTCTGGCGCTACGCATGAGTCCATGCCACCTTTTCTCTCTCAGCAACCTGGGTGTTGCCGATCAACCGGTTTCGCCAGAACTGAATGAGACTTTCTTCAAGACTGCGAAAGAATCTCCGGCAACGCTGGTTATTCAGCAGCAGGCTCTCGTCAGACGTGAAAAATACCTTTCTCCTGCTGATACCAGACTCCCGGAAGAATTTTCCTGGGAAGATCTGCTGATGGATCACCTCTTTGCTGAAACGAAGCGCATCGAAACCGGGAAAATCTTCACCAGCAGCCAGGCCCGACAACTCACATCCTTTCGTCCACTTCACCCGATTTTCTTCCGTCAGGAATTCAAGTCAGGGCAGACCGGTTCTGCAGCCGCAGAGTTGCCGGTGCCGACCACATCCATCGGGCTTGCATTCAGATCGCCCGCTGCTGCTCTCAAGGTGGTAGCCTACAAATTCCTTGTCGATCGCCTGATGCTCGCCAACGATCTGTTTCCGGTTAAATTCCGCCAAAAGAAAGATATTTCCAGTCGTGATGCCACTGATCCGGCATATTATCGCAGCGATCATCTTGTTGACGCAGGCATCCGCAATCGCCGTTTCCCCGCTGTGAAAGGGCAGATGCTGCAGATCAACCCACAGATAGTCGTCCAGTCATCGTTACCCGGGGGCAATTCTCTGCGCCGGCTGAAAACTGCAATCGGCACGATCAGACATGACCCGATGGTATTGTTAACCAAGGCGGCCAATACCTCGAGAATCAGCAGACAATGCCATCTCGATCAATTGCCTGCCAATATTTTCTCAAATTACCGGCCGGCACTTGTTATTAACAGAAGCGGCAGCCTGTCGGCCTCACAGATAATGAGAAACCCGGCCAAAAACCTGTTCCCGGTCGATCCGGTCGATCTGGTCACCATATCGATCAGAAGAGACACACAACGTTTCTTTGCCTTCAAAGGCAAAAGCATTTCGACGCAGATAAATTACCAGCCAGGTATTGCGAGGAGGACATTCAAGTTGCCTTCGATCAACAGTAACAAGTTCGAATACAAGATTGAGCATGTACAGATCCGCATTCCGTTGGCAATTCCTCTGCGAAATCGCCGGGTCGATCTTCCCGGCATAGACCTGGCAGGCAAAAGTGCGCTTGGACTGAAAATACAGAGAGATATGCATTCCATAATTCCACAGGTAAGCATCCTGCGCGAAAATATCCGCGAAAAGACGACGAGAAGTCATAGACATGAAGCCGGCCCGGTCATGCTGCCCCGGAGATACCCGCTCGCGATTGCCGCCCAGCGCCTGCTCCGCAGCCTTCCCCAGAAGAAGTCGACTTTTTACATCAGGTTTCCTGAGGTTCTCGAGGTTCTGTTCGACCACCTGCGCTGGACCCTTAAATTCGCAAGAGTGTGTGGCATGCCGTTCGGCAGAAACTTTATTACCGATAAACCGACTGGCGAGAAAACGGCATTCGCGTTTCTGCAGAAGGTTCAGACCGCCAGTCACCTGGCATTCAATGACCGGCTGATCATGCAGAATTCTATGCACCAGAAACCCGCCCGGGCCATTTACCCGGTAACCAATCTGCGACTGCTCGATCTCATGAATCTTGACCGGCAGACTAACCTCAAATTCAATGAAGTAAGCCAGAAAATCCAGGCAT
Source organism: uncultured bacterium (assembly GCA_964585025.1). Taxonomy (GTDB): domain Bacteria; phylum Muiribacteriota; class Ozemobacteria; order Ozemobacterales; family Ozemobacteraceae; genus Rifleibacterium. Next base: position 4,007 of record CAZPCO010000341.1, read on the forward strand.
GACCCTGAAAATTCCTTTCAGATATTTCCTGCCCGTTCTGGACTCTCCGGCAAAAAAGCCGGGCAGCAGACGCTTTGTAACCCGCAGACCGGTAAGTCTGGCCGGAAAGCCGCTGTTGGCCGAGAAGCACATTCAGGTGCAACCCTCGCTGTCATTGCTGTCCAGAAAATGCTATTCAACCACCGCAGCCGCACTCTACCGTCAGGAAAAACAGATTGCCAGAAAGGCCAGGTTCAAGCCCGGGTTCACCAATCCACCC
>CAZPCO010000342.1:0-1254 GCA_964585025.1 uncultured bacterium
ATTCAGCGCGATCGGGTTCCCACTGTCGATTTCAGCCATAATGCTGCTTTTCAGCCAGTCATGATCGATGGTTAGATCCGGGACTTTCTGGGTTTCATTCCAGGCAAATTCCATTGCTGGAAAATAGCGGCGGGTAATTGCATGCACCAGCCATTTTCCGGCTTCTTCCATGTTCTTAGGCAGCCATTTTCCCTGCATCAGCTTGAGAGCCAGATTGAACATGGCAGGCAGAAAACCATCAGCTGCAAGTTTGCGGATAATTTTTTCCGCTTCATGAAAATCATTGAGAAAAACCTGAAATATCATGCCGTCGAATATTTCGGCATAGCGGTAGAAGCCTTCGAGTTCGCCCCGGGTCTTTCTCAGGTTTTCGATGATATGCGGCCTGGTATCGTTCTGGCGAAACGTCGATTTCAATTCTGCTGAAGATAGTTCCTGGGCTTTGAGTATCTCTTCGGTAGTCATTTCGCGGGCAATGTATTCGCGCTGGTCTGCGGCTGTATAGTCACCGAAAAAGGCACCGAGGTTCAGCCATTTATAGGCTTCGATCATATTGCAGTTTTCGTTGTCGCGTAAGGAAAACATTTTGCCCAGATGATAAAAGGCTTTGGCAACGCCTTTTCTGGCAGCTTTTGTATACAATTCAGCCGCCTTCAGCGGGTTGCGAAGCTCGGAGGGCCCCTTGTCATATACTTCGCCCAAGTGCAGGTCGGCCAGTCTGAACCCAAGTGTAGAAAAGGGCTGCAGCTTTTCTATAGCTGCCTGCCAGCAGCCGTTTTGAACTGCGCGCTGCCCTTCGAGAAAGTCTTCCAGTTCCTGATATGAAGGGGTTTTGCTTTTAACTTCCCTTTTCTGAAATTTTTCTTCCCAGTCGAAGTTGATGAAACATCTGCTGCAGGCAGGCTGGCCCTGATATACGGTTGCATCTGAATCTCTGAAGGCATTGCAGAACATGCAGTTGCGCATGTCTGAACGCAACTCGCTAAAACGCGAGTCATAATCGGCATTTTCGGTATAGTAATCAATATTGTCGGGCCGCCAGGTTTTAACGAAGTGCTTGTTGCAGATCGAACATTTCCAGACTTCATCCTGTGGGGCAAATGCACCGGTAACCCGGTTTGGTGACTCGCGCAGAAAAACCAGTTTTCCGCCGCATTCACAGATCAATGGGCTGGTATCAATGATGGCCATGGGTCCTCCGGGTCTCTCTGGTTTTTGCGTTATATCTGTAAGTTTCTCCCGCGATTCTAACCC
>CAZPCO010000342.1:1264-4229 GCA_964585025.1 uncultured bacterium
CTCCGGCAGCAAGTATAACCAGAATTTATCTGCAATCGGGGTGGATGCTCAAACACGTATCATTACGAACCTGGCTTAGAATGAATCTCAGCACCGGAGTTTTGGTTCTTGAAGCTGTAGAAGGGGTGGTCAGGTGACTTAAATGCTTTTTTGCCTGGGATTGCCGTTGGGGGTATTAAACAGGTTGACAAGTGCCGGGGGCGAACGCTATATTTGCCCGCGGGCGATGGAGTTCGCCATTAACCGCTGCATGCAGCTGATGACTCCTGCGTTATTCTTTGCGCAGGAGTTTTTAATTTATTCAGGAACCATGATCATGACTATCAACACCGTTGCCGTAATCATTTTGCTTGGTGGCTGGATTTTTGCCCGGCTTTTTGAAAAAATCAGGTTGCCAAATGTGCTTGGAATGGTGGTATTTGGAATTATCTGCAGCCTGACCATCAAGCCGATGGTGCCGCAATTGCTCTGGGATATCTCGCCATTTCTCAAGTCGCTGGCTTTGATTGTCATTCTGCTGCGCGCCGGTCTGGGAATCAGCCGCAAAAATCTCGAGATTGCCGGCAGTACCGCATTGCTGATGGCGGTGGTGCCCTGTCTTTTCGAGGGTCTGGCACTGACGCTGGTTTTTGTTTATCTGTTCGAGTTTTCGCCGGCAATCGCTGGTTTGACCGCTTTCATGCTCTCAGCGGTGTCGCTGGCGGTAACGGTTCCGGCGATGCTCGATCTTCGCCAGCATCGGGCAGCCATGGCTACGGGAGTTCCGACGACGATTCTCGCAGGCTGCTCGATCGACAATGTTCTGGCAATCACGATGTTTTCTGCTTTTCTGGGCATGGCCGGCAGTCATGATCTCGAGATTTCCAGAATACTGATCGAGGTGCCCCTTTCAATCATGGTCGGAGTGGCAGCCGGTGCCGTGGTCGGAATACTGCTGGTCAGATGGCTCGACAAGCGTTACCAGAAGATCAGGGCTACCGAAAAGACCCTTATATTGCTGTGTTTTGCGATATTTCTCGCTGAAATCGGCAATATGGCTCATATTGCCGCATTGCTCGGGGTTATGACCATCGGTTACATTATGCTGCAGCGCTCGGAAAGAATCGCGCATGAAATTGCCGCCAAACTGGGAAAAATCTGGGTTTTTGCCGAAATCATTCTTTTTGTGCTGATCGGCCTGTCTCTCGATGTTCCGGTTGCCGCTGCGGCGGGCCTCAAAGGATTGCTCGCGGTAAGCATCGGGCTGGTTTTCAGATCGATCGGGGTTCTGGTAGCGACTTCATTCCGGCCAATGACACGCAATCAGCGCTTACTCTGCGTCATGGCTTATCTGCCCAAAGCTACCACCCAGGCGGCTCTTGGCAGCGTCGCCCTCAACGCCGGCCTGCCTGGCGGTTCGACAATTCTGGCGGTAGCGGTGCTGGCGATCGTTTTTTCATCGCCGCTGGGCCTGATCGGTATCAGATATGCTTCCCGGCGTTTTTTGCTGGAAATGGAGGGCGAGGCCGCTGCCGCTGATAACTACAGATGATCTTCACCGTTTCCGGCATTTCAAGGGGCTGATATGAGAGATTATCGAACCGGCTCCATTATCTTTGCCCGTTTTCTGCTATTTCAGCAGCCTGGTCCGGATAAGTGCGTAGAGTTTGTCCTGCCCGGGCTGGTTGAAAGGCGATTCGTGCACGAAAGCCAGGCGGTTGAACCTGTCGATGCCCACGATGGTGGGAATATCGTATTCGATGCTGAGACTGCGCCCGATCAGTGAATGCTGGTCGATCGCCACCGGCACCGCCGTCTTGAAATCATTGAACAGGTCTTCGACGCGTTTGCGGTGGTCGGCGAACTCGGTGCTGCACGGATTGAAAACCCAGATTATATCGGCAGCCAGAACGTAGCGCATGCCGATGTGCTCGGCCCATTTACGCAGATCGTGCCGCAAAGCCCAGCTGCCGGTGATGATGATCATCGCCTTTTTCAGATATGGGCGGTTGGTCCAGGTTTTGCCTTCGAGATCGGTGATTTCGAATGGAGTAAAAGGTTCGCCGATCGCGACCTTGCGCACATAAAAAGGCGGAAACGGCTTTTCTTCAACCCCCTGGCTATACAGCAACGCTGCAATCGTTGTTGCAAACAATATTCCAGCCAGAAAAATTTTGCTAACCTGCATATTGAAGCCAGAGCCTGCTGTTCATGGGTTCAGAGCCATCAACAACATGTATAGCAGAGCCGGACAAACGATGCAACCTCCTCGCTCACTTCTGGTTCAAACATGAGATTTCCGATGACCGGAAATATGGTAAAATTTCAATTCTGCAAAACTGATCTATTTGTTTGCAGTAACTGGTTATCAGATTGGTGAGGATACAAAATGAATGAGAATACTTTGACTCCGGAGAACAGCGATGAACTTCAACGGCTGAGACAGGGCAGCGGCAAGCCGGCCGGACGGTCCTGCCTGTCGATGATTTTCGGGTTTTTCTGTTCGGCCGGGTTTATCCTTTCAGGGTTGGTGGTGGCTTTTGCCCTTTTCCTGCTTCGGGCGCCCCGTGACGAAGTTCTTATCGCGGCCGGCTTTTTTCTCTTCGCTTTTATCATGCAGTGGCGCGCCGCCCGGGTCGGGTGTTTCAGGCCGGTTTTTATCTTCGCTGTTTACCTGTTTCTCGAAACCGGGCTGATCGGCGTCATCATGTTTCAGACCGGCGCCTACAAACACATAGATTTCGACAAAATCCGGCAGACCCTGAAGCGCGAGGCTCCACAACTGCAGCAGTTCGCCACCCGTGTGCTCGACACTGCTGTAGAGCAGACCCGTGGAGCCATGGGCGGGGCGCTCGACGCGGCGAAAAGCGCGGTCGAAGGTTTTCGCAGTGATAACCGCGATCAGCGGCTCGCCGAACTCGAGGCGGCATTCCAGGAAAACCCTGGCGACCCGGCCGCGGTTTTTGCTCTCGCGAATGGTTATATG
>CAZPCO010000343.1:0-4220 GCA_964585025.1 uncultured bacterium
TGGTCCTCTTTTTCTCATGAACTTTCTTTTCTTTCACGTCATTTTAGTTTTTATCAGCCTGAATGTCCAGACTTTTCCGCATCCCTTTGCAGCACGCATTGCAGGCGCACAAAGCTCATCGAGTCCGCTGACTACGTTAAAGAGGCGGTTTTAGTTTGCGGTGCTCTGCAGCACGGGTTATACTTTGATTATGGGCGACAAGGATAAGAGTTACAAACTGCTGTTTTCGCACGCGCAGATGGTCGAAGAACTTCTGCGCGACTTCGTCCGGGAAGACTGGGTAAAACAGCTCGATTTCTCGACTCTCGAAAAATATAACAACTCCTTCGTCACTGAAGATCTTAAGGAGCGGTTCGACGATGTCATCTGGATCGTTCGCTGGGGCAAACAGCGCCTTTATATCTATATCCTGATTGAGTTTCAGTCTGAGATAGACAATTTCATGAGCGTTCGCATCATGACCTACCTCGGGCTGCTCTACCAGGATCTGATAATGTCAGAAACTGTCAGATCCGGTCAGAAACTGCCGCCGGTTCTGCCGATAGTGCTTTACAATGGTTCGCAACGCTGGAAAAACGTGCCGCTGGACATCAGGGATGCGATAGCCCGGGCACCGCGCGGCCTCGAACAGTATCTGCCGCAGCTGCGCTATCTGCTGATCGATGAGGGCTACTACGACAACCACGAGCTTGAAAGCAGCAAAAGCCTGGTTTCGGCGCTTTTTCAGCTCGAGCGCCAGCAGACTCCCGAGGATGTCCGTAAAATCATCGCAACCCTGATCGAATGGCTCAAAGCTCCCGAACAACAAAGCCTGAGGCGCGCTTTTACCGTCTGGCTCGGCAGGGTATTGCTGCCTGGCCGTTACCCGGGCGAAGCGATTTCTGAATTTCATGACCTGCAGGAGGTACACGCAATGTTGTCTGAAACCGTAAAATCATGGCACGCCCAATGGATGGCCAAAGGCATCGAAGAAGGTCGTGAAGAAACTCTGCTTGAAACCGCGCGAAAAATGCTCGCAGAAGGTATCGACATAGAAATGATCTCCAGAATCACCGGCCTGTCGCCTGAGCAGATCAAAAAACTCGCGACCGGAAACAACCGCGTTGCCAAACCGGCCACCCCCTACAGAGCTAAAAAACAGCCAAAAACCTCACCTACACTCTCTAAAACAAAAAAATAGACTTCTGCATCCTTGCTTTGTGCCCGGCTTCGGCCATTAGAGATGGCTATCCCGCAGGATTTCAAGGAAAGAGGCGGTCGGTTACGCATGGCCGAACCACCCAAAAGTCCAGACTTTTTCGTTTCACATTACAACGACGCAGCCACACAAAGCCCCCTCATACAGCAGACACCATTCCGCACAGGCAATTGGCAACACCAGTAGCAAAATTGCCGCTCAAAAAAAACGCAGGCACAAAGCCTGCGAATTTGTATCAATTCTAATTTAAACCCGGCCTCCAATCGGTCTGCTTATCCGTGGCCATCGTATTCATCCGTGGAAATCTCTCCCAATCTGGCCTGCTTTCCGTGTCCATGAATCGCCACAGGAGGTGGCTTATACTCGACCGCTTCAGGATGGAGGCGGTCGGGTACTCAGGGACGAACCACGCGAAACCCGATGGCGTTGTGTTGTCTCTCAGGGGAGTTCCCACCATAGTGGCTAATTAAAACACTTGTTTCCGACCAACAACCGCCTGCACAGAGTCTGCTACCAGTATTTTCAGGGCCTCGATAGTCTGAAAAACTACCAGTTGGGAACATATCAAACCAGTCCCAACACCATTCATAGACATTACCACTCAAGTCATAAAGACCAAGTTCATTTGGCAACTTTGTTCCGACTGGGTGAGTCTTTCCGTTGGAATTTTCGCTATACCAAGCATAGTCGCTAAGAAGATTTGAACCAGTACTTCCCGCAAACGCTTTTCTATAGCCATTAACATTCACTGTACCCAGATTTTCGGCATCAGCGCCAATTGCTGCCCAAACCAATTCTACATGAGTCGGTAATCGATAACCGTTTTTACTCCAATCACAGGTTACCGAATTCCAAGTTGAATTAAAACTGGTTGGGATTTCAGCGTATGCCAGTTTTGAAAAGTCCACATCATTGAGTCCGTAAACCGGTTCAAGCCCTTCGGCAATACTTAATCTATTGCAGAATGCAATGGCATGATACCAATTAACCATTTGTACTGGATCAGTATTTCCATTTGAAACCGATGTATCACTAGGATCGAAACCCATAATTGCATAAAACTGCTCTCGTGTTGTCTCGAATTTGCTCATTTTAAAAGCAGAAACAAAAAAGGACTTCGTTGCATCATAGACAAGAAAAGTTCCAGCCGGGATATTAACCATTTCAATCGGCATCATCTGAACGGTAACTGTGACTACACATTCAGCGGTCAGGCCGCCGTCGGCGGTTTTTGCGATAATCAGGGTTTTGCCGGCGGCAACGCCGGTTACTTTGCCGGTTGAATCGACGGTGGCCACTGATTCTTTGCTCGAACTCCAGGTAACGGCCTGGTTAGTCGCGTCATTGGGCAGAATGGTGGCGGTCAGGGTTTCTGAACCGCCAACTGCGACCGTTGCCGAGGTTTTGTTCAGGCTGATACCGGTAACACTACCGGCCAGCGGCGAACGAACCGCAATGGTGTTGTTGGTAGTTCCACCATCGGCGGCACAGGAATAAGAGGCTTCCCAGCCCTCGTAGTAGTTGTAGAAATAGGCTTCTGATTCATCGGTCGTGGCAGTTTCAGGGTCATCCTGAATCTTCTTTGCATTTGTCCATGAATATCTGACCGTGAAAAGCCCCGAGCCTTCGGCCGCCGGGTGCAGAGGGCCCAGCTCCGCCAGGGTTGGCAGGCGCCAGCCGCCACCATTCCAGGTGAGGGCTGCCGCCCAGTCTCTGGCCTGATACCAGCTGAACGGAGCCGTGGTGCAGAACCACTGTAAACCCGTCTGACTGTCGGTTATAACGTTGTTCGCATCCTTCGAAAACCTTGGCGGAGCGTTAACCGTCAGGTTTAGATCAGCAGTTACTGTGGTGCCGTTTTCGGTGAAAGTGCAGGTTAGAATGGCGTTACCGGATGTAGTGGGCGGAGTGTAGGTTGAACCGCTGATGCTGCCGTTGCCGGATTTTACCGACCAGGTGTGGCCAGTTACGGCTTTGGTCGAAGCATCTGAATAGGTCGCGGTTACCACAACATTTGCGAGGTTGAAGGTGCTGTTCGTGACTACCGAACCTGAAGTCGGGTTAATGGCAATCGAAAAAAGGGTGACAGCTGCGGGCGGCGGGTTAGTTACCGCTTCGGCGACTTTTTCGGCTTCTTCTTTGATCGTGGCATCGTTAAGGGTTTTCGTGCCGTCGATCGAACTGCCGAGAGTACCCTGAATGGTGGCCGCCAGTGCGGCTATTGAAGCCGATGATGGGGCGAAATCGTCGATGGTCTTACTGCTGCTCGCGGGCCATGCCTCGTAAGCGATCGCCTTCACGGTTGTTTCGTAATTGATTGGCGCATTCTTGATATCACCATCATTAGTCTGACCGGCGACTACCGTCGCCGTAGCAATGGTTTTTAGAATCGGGTCCGGGTTGGCAACACCAGAAGGAACGATTTCGATGGTCAACTGCTGCTTGCCGATGCCTACCGCGTCGACAGTGGCATCGAGCGTCAGCGTCTGACCGTTGTCAGAACGGTCGAGGTTGAAAATTCTCGCCCGGGCCGCGCCTATTTTAATGCGGGCCACGAACTTGTTGGCAACGGCGGCCCTGATACCGGCCTCGGCATCTTTCATCGACGCGGCGAAAGCGTTGCCGGCACCGGCATCGGCGACCGCTGACAGCTTGATGGCACCGGTAGACGGCCCGATCTGGTCATCATCATCGTCATCGTTCAGCCAGCAGCCGATCATCAGAAAACTCAAAGACAGCAACGCCAAAAGACAAAGCACCCTCTTCTGCAATTTCATCTGATTCCTCCGAATCTCTCTGATTACAACTCTCTTCAACTCTTTTTCAATCCACATTTCTTTCAGGCAGCCTCTTCAGGCAACCCCAGCGATTCCTCCTCTGCTCTCTTTACATACAAATTCATTCTTAAAATGCCCAAATCTTCTGAGTTTATCCGTGTACATCCGTGGGAAATCGTTATAAGAACTCAAATCCTCAGAGTTTATCCGTGTCCATCTGTGTTCATCCGTGGGAAATCTCTTCT
>CAZPCO010000344.1:0-4206 GCA_964585025.1 uncultured bacterium
CATCGCGTTCATCACGAGCGCCAGACTCTTACCGAAAAGCTTCTCGACCTCGAAAGTCGCCAGCAGCAGTCAGCAAACCGTATAGACGAATTGCAGGCTTCAATGCAGGAGCTCAGTGCTCTCAACCTTTCTGATCCTGGTGAAGAAACTCGACTGAAAGAAGACCTGAAAAGACTGAGTAATTCGGAAACCATAATCGTCAGCCTGCAGACGGCGATGGGAATTCTTACCGGCAGCGAAGAACAGACTGGTGCAACCATGCAGGCCTACCGCACCGCCGAGCAGCTGAAAAAAATTGCCGGCCTCGACACCGGCTTTGAAGACGCATATCAACGCTGCAGTAACGCTTATTATGAATTGAAAGCTCTTGAAAGCGATCTAGAAGCCTTTGCAGAAAGCACTGACCTTGATCCAGAGCGCCTTAACCAGGTTCAGGAAAGGCTTACGACCATGTCCAGAGCCTGCCGGAAATATGGCACTGATTTTGCCGGTCTTTTCGACCTCAAGGCAAAAATAAGCTCTGAGCTTGAAGAACTGCTTGCACCGGATCTCACCCGCGATCGTCTGAAAAAGGAACTCAACCTCGTCGACCGCCGATTCCATGAACTTGTCAATACCATCAGCCGCGAACGCCAGAAACTCGCTGAAGCCCTCAACAAAAAGGTGTCACGGGAAATGGCCGGCCTCGGCTTCAATTCCGCGGTTTTCAAAGCTGAACTCATGCCGGTTAACCCTGGTGCTTCAGGAGCAGAAAGTATCGAGTTCATGGTTTCCCTGAACCCCGGATCACCTGGCGGGCCATTGCGCAAAATCGCCTCCGGGGGCGAACTTTCAAGAGTAGCGCTGGCAATCAAGAAGGTTCTCGCCAGCTGTGACGCCCTGCCAACTCTGGTTTTCGATGAAATCGACGCCGGTATCGGGGGCAAAACGGCAGAAGCCGTTGCAGAAAGCCTTCGCAGCCTTGGAAACGAAAAACAGGTATTGCTGGTGACCCATCTGCATCAGATTGCCAAAGAAGGCAACCACCATTTTACCGTCTGTAAAAGCGTCGAAAACGATCAGACCACAGTCACGATCAGGCGCGTAGAGAATGCAGATCGGGTTGAGGAAATCGCCCGCATGCTTGGCCAGACAGACAACCAGGGCCGTGAATTTGCCCGCAGCCTGCTCGAGAAACGTGCAGCCGCCTGAAAATCAACGAAAAGAGCTGTAAGGAGCGCCGTTGATACCTGGCTGCCGGCTGGCAGAATACACCACAAAAGCGCCGTCGGAAGCGATTTCTGACTGCCAGTCAAAAGCTTCGGTCATCGGATCGATATAGGCGCGGCGCAGAAATCTTCGCCCACCTGAATCGCAGAGCAGCTCATCAATACTGGTTGGCTGTCTGCCATTGCAGCGGAAGAACTTGCTGGCCGCCCGCCTGAATTCCCCAAGTTTAAACCGCAGATCTTCTTCCTGGCGGCGCTTAACTTCGAGATCGGCACGCGGGATAACCACAGAAAGACTTATAATCAGAAGAGTCAGAGCAACAGTCAGCACCAGAAGCGAAATTCCGGAACGTTCAGAAATCGGCATAACGCACACCATCGAGGCTGACACCTTCTGCACCAGACTTGATATCATAAACGTCGTTCAAACCAGGTTCAGAAGGTACGACCACCCAGCTGTCACTGCGGTCAGTGAAAGGGTCAGCCGGGATAGCACGGATATAGCCTTCTGCAACCAGCGCGTCGAGCTTTTCAGGCCATTTTTCGTGATCTTTGTAATAATTGTTCAAAGTGATACGAAAAGTATGCAGGCTGTTTTTCAGCGCTGTTTCGCGGGCGCGCATAATTGTTTTGCCATAAATAGGCACCACGGTTGCATAAAGAACTCCGATTATAGCCACGACAACGCTCATTTCGATGAGCGTGAAACCCCTTCTGCCCCTGCAACTGTCCATAATTACCCCCTGGCCCCACGGTAAAAATCAAGAAAATCTTCACCGGCAGTGCGTTCGAGATCATTCTTGAGATAAAGCTTCTGTACCACCTGCGCAAATAGCTGACTGCCAGGCCCGACGCTGGTGATATTGGGTTCAAGCTGAGAGATTTTACCCTTCTGAACAATGCTCATCGCCGTATTGTTCATTACCAGAGTCTCATGAACCGGAACCACGCGCTTGCCGCCCATATCTGCAATCAGCATCTGCGAACAGATTCCCTGCAGGTTTTCAGCCAGCACCTGACAGACATATTCACGGTCGGGTTCGGGAAAAGAGAAGATGAATTTCTCGAGAGTGTTTACGATACCCAGTGTCTGCATGCTGAGAATGACAAAATGGCCACCGGCAACATATTCAACGATGTTGCGGAATGGAATTTCCCGTTTGAGATCACCGATTACGAGCACGTCGACATCCATACGCTTGGCAAAGTTGATGCCCTGCTCGATCTGATTGATATCTTTGCGAAACTGCCGCTGGGATATGCGGCAACGTTTCGGCTCAAAGTTGAACTCGATTGGATCTTCGATAATCAGCACATGCCGTGGATGCATCTGGTTGATCCGTTCGACGATCGCGGCGAGCGAAGTAGATATTCCGGATCTGGCAGGCCCGGCGATAATGAAAATACCCTTGCGGGCATCGATAATCGGCGTAAGGGCGTCCGGGAACCTGATCTCTTCGAGACTTGGGATTTTGTTGTTGATAATCTTGATCAGAGCTACCGGCTTCTGCTGTGAATGGAATAAGGTAAGGCGAAAGTTGCAGGGCGGCTTGCCGAAAAAATTGGCTTCGAAAGAACTGAGTCTGGCGAATTTCTGTCGATCATCCTCGTTGAGAAGGTCTTTGATCAGGGCAGCCATATCATCTTCGTGCAGAATCGGCAGATCCATGTGGCGCAGAAATTTGTTGCGACGCATCAGGGGTTTGGCGCCAACCTTAAGATGCAGTTCGGTGCCGCCTGCGGTTTTAACTTTTTCGATCATTTTACGGATATCCATGCTGCAGACCCCTTTAACTGTTGATCCGCGACTTATCAATCGCGTATTCGGCACCGACTCTCTGACTGATGATGCGTTTTCTCACGAGATGCGCCAGCTGCGAATCGAAGGTCTTCATGCCGGCGATTTCTCCCTGCCCCTGCAGAGCACGGAACATACTCATGTTGTTGTTGCGCACCAGAGCTTTCATCTGCGGCGTGTTGATCATGATGTCAAAGATGGCAACCCTGCCGGTTTTGTCTTCACGCGGAATCAGCCGCTGGCTTACTATCATCTTCAGCTGAGCGGCAATTCTGGCCCGCAGAGCTTCTCGACCTGCCGGTTCCCGACAATTGATAAGACGTTCGAGAATCTGCTGGCAGTCGCCGCCCTCGGTTGAGCCAACAACCATGCAGCCTGATTCACACAGAGTCAGCGCCTGATCCATAGCGTCTGAATAATTGATGGAATCAGAAACCACGACGTCAGGATCGACACGGTATGCCTCGCAGAGACCGTTATAAAAATTAGAAATATCGACCGGAATACTGCGCTGGATGAAAGCGGCCTTATCATCTGAAAACACGTATTCCACAGGGTTCTCGATAGTAAAAATGCTCTTTTCGAAGTGCTTGTTGATGAAGTTGAGCATCGCGGCAATGGTAGTGGTTTTGCCTTCACCGGAAGGGCTGCCTACCAGCACCAGACCAGAGGGCTGGGAAATTACCTTGCGAATTCCTTCGGCAAAGCCAAGTTCATCGAGTTCAAAAAATTTCTCGTTGATAAAACGTATGGCGATGGCAAATTTTCCCTTGTCGAGAAACACTGAAAACCTCAGGCGCCCGACTGTGGGCACTTCTTCAGCATAGGTGACCTGCCGCTGCTTACCAAGAATTTCTCTGGCTTTTGGAGTGCTGGTTTCGAGAATGATCTTTTTTATCTGGTCTTCGGTGAGCTGTACCGAATCGAGCTTTTCAATCTGGCCGTGCAGACGGTAAAAAACCGGCTGATCCGGGTAGAGGTGAATATCCGAAGCCCCCTTGACCTTTACCAGCTGACATACTTTCAACAATTCTGACATTTTGAGACCTCTTTAATTAAATGCGCTGCAGCAGCTCGATAACGTTCTTGAGCACCTGGCTGTCGGCGGGAAGTGTTTTGCGCAGCGTTTCGAGAATACGTCTGGCCTTTTCCGTCCCGCCAACCGAATAGTAGCAGAGAGCAAGATGATAAGAAGACGAT
>CAZPCO010000345.1:0-4203 GCA_964585025.1 uncultured bacterium
CTTCAGTGCCGGCAACGACTTCATCCTGGCTTTTGCTCCCGGCTTCAAAATGACGATAAACATTTTCGACCACGACTATTGAGGCGTCGACAACCATGCCGACAGCTATGATCAGCCCGGACAATGTCACCATGTTGAGAGTAAACGGGGTGAAATATAGAAATGCAAAAGCAGAAAGAAAAGAGAGCGGAATCGAAACCCCGACCACCAGAGAAGCTCTGAAATTCTGGAGAAGCAGCAGAACGATAAGCATCGTCAGCCAGACGGCTGAAATCAAGGAGTCTTTCATCCCGCGCACATTTACGGAAATAATCGGTTCCTGATCGGTCGTGAACATGAACTCGATTTCCGGAAATCGTTTCTGCAGCTCGGGTAAATAGCCTTTTACGCTGTTGATACCGGCGACCGCATAGCCGTCTTCAGGTTTCAGAACATTCATGGCAATCGCAGGCGAGCCATTGCCATGATATATACTGCGTGGAGTTTTGATGCCAAGCGTCACCGAAGCAACATCTGAAAGTTTTACTACCCCCCCGCCCTGCACTCTAACCGGGATTTCCGCAAGCTGCTCTGGTGTAACAGCCTCATGCAGTGTCTTTACCAGCGATTCCCGGCCACCAATCTCCAGATACCCTCCAGGCAGCGACGTATTCTGAGCTCCAATCGCTTTCAGAACCTGAGCCGGCTGAATCCTGAACTGTCGCAGCTTTTCAATATCCATGCGGACCAGCACTTCCGGTTCATTGGCACCAAAAACATCGATACGACCGATGCCGGGAAGACGAAGCAGTTCTTCCCGGATATCGTTTTCAGCGAGTATCCTGATGGCTTTCATATCCAGCGAGCTGCCGGCAGCCGGCTTGAGGGCAAGAGTGAGTATCGGCCGATTGGCATCGGTGATGCGAAAGAACTGGGTCGGCTGAGTTCCCGATGGAAAACTCCGCGTTACCCGGTTTACTGCATTGATGACATCTGTCATCGCCTGCGACATGTCGGCACCGTATTCGAACTGGGCATTGACCGAAGAAACTTCGTCTCTTGAAGTAGAAACGACTTTAACAATGCTTTTCAAGCCCTTGAGCTCACGATCGATCAAAGTCGTTACCCTGCGGTTCACATCGTCGGCAGAGGCTCCGCGCACAACGGTCATTGCCACGACCTGCGGCGGCATGGTATCGGGAAACAAATCGGTCGGCATCGAAAAATATGAAACCAGACCGATCGCACCAACAAGCAGCCAGAAAGCAATCGCCCAGGCCGGTCGCTCGATGACAGTTCTGATAATTTTCATCGCAGCACCTCGACGGCAAAAGTCGCTGGCAGCCGGATATTTTCAAGATACGAACCGACAGCCAGTTCGGTTCCGGCTGGAATTTTGGCAGCGTCGACCAGAGCCCTACCCTGGTCGCCCTCAAGAACCGACTTAACAGGGGTTCTGACCGCGACCCCGCCTTTGATGACATAGACAAAAAATCGGTCGCCAGAAGAAAAATCTATGAAGCGCGCCTGCTGCGGTATTATGGTTCCATCGCCCCTCTCAACAATGATGTGCACCGGAATCTGCATATCGTATATAAGCCCGGGACATCGATTCTCTGATTCAGCTTCGACAGTGACCTGGCGCAGCTCATTGATAACGGGAAATACGCGGCTTACTGTGAAACATGCCTCTTCATACCCCCTGACCGTTACCGGCTGCCCTTTGCCGATACGCGTTGCTTCATCTTGAGGAATCTGCATTATTAGACGCATTTTTGTCTCGTCTTCAATATTGTAAACCGTTGCACCTGGCTGAATGCGATTGCCTTCTTCCTGCAGTCGAGCACTGATAACTCCGTTTATCGGAGCGGTAAGTTCTGTGTAATCGAGACGCACCTGCCAGACAGCCACATCTTTTTCACTGGCCTTTTTCTGAGAATGCAAAGCGTCTACCTGCGCTTTTTGAGAATCAATCTGAGATTTGAGAGAAGCGAGACGGCTGGCAGCCTCTGCATGACGATTACGGGTGTTTTCACAGACATTTTGAGCAATTGCACCTTCTATTAGAAGTTGTTCGTCACGCCGCAATTGCCCTGCCCAGAAATCCAGGTTGGTCTGAGCAGCATCTATTTGACTGGTCAGTACCTGTAACCCTGCCATCGTTGCAGTAACCTGACTGGCGGTCGATTCATTGCGGGCTCTCGCCGCCTGCAATTGAGCTTCCTGCTCACGGCTGTCAATAACGCCAATTACCTGCCCAGCCTTAACCCTGTCTCCCTCACGCAGTGGAAGACTTAGTATTCGACCGCCGGTTTCTGCCTTGATTTGTACGGTAGCAGCACTTTTTACCGTTGCGAGTGCCGGAACTGTCCTTTCGATCTCGCCTTTTTCAGCTACAATCGTTCTTACAGCCATGGTGATTGTCTGCATTGGAACGGCCTGCGCCAGCATCGCCTTCTTCTTAATATAGCCGGCACCAGCGACGCTTATGACAAGAACCGTGACAATGACAATAACAACGTAATAGACTTTAGCTGAACTGCCTGTTTTGGTCATATTTTTCTTCCTTTATTCACGATCAGGCTCGAAAAAAAGTTCATCAAACCTGCAGCATGTTCTACAAGGCCATCTGCCTGGCGCTGCAAAGTCCATTTGATAACGGCCGTCTGCAGCAGACCGATAATGCAGGCTGTGGTTGCTTCGACATCTATATCCCGACGAAACTCGCCGGCGCCGATTCCATCTTTGACGATTTTTTGAACCACCTTGCCGAGATACCCAAGATTACTACGGAGTTTTTCAAGAAGATTGCGATTTTCAGGCATGTTTGCCTGAGAAAAGAACAGAACTGGGTTCAGCTGCCTGGAAACCAGATGATGCAGATGCAGTTCGACAAGCTTCTGCAACTTGCGGACTGAAGGAATTTCGGTTGCGGCCAATTCACCGAGCGCTTCTTTCCACGGTTCAAACAGCGAATCAAGAAGGCCAAGCATCAGCTCTTCCTTATTCGCAAAATGTCTGTATATGGCAGCCTCACTGATGCCGACCCGGCCTGCAACGCTGCGCACCGTGCAGTTGGCGAACCCCTCGTTGAAAATAATGTCTGCCGTTATGGCAAGAATTTCTGCTTTGCGTGCTTCGCCTGCTTTTCGGGTCATATGTCTGCTCCTGTTGTCTGTCAGCGCATTATAACTTTATGTTAGTTAACGATAACCCTTTGTTAGTTATCGTTAACTTATTCTAATCAATCCATGCCGATTTGTCAACCGGAGTTATTTTTCAGCAAAAGTGGTGGGCAGATTAGCCGAGTCAGCCGATTTTGCGCAAAATTATCATGGTAAGATCGTCTTCGAGCTGACTGCCGGCAAGCTCATTCACTTCTTCCAGAATTCTGGCGCGCATTTCTGCCGGCGGCAGGGTCAGGTATTTTTCGCATAGCGAGGCGAAGCCTTTGCTGCCAAGTGGGTTCCCAGATCTATCACGCGTCTCGATGAGAATATCGGTATACATTACCAGGCAATCACCCGGCTCAAAAGTCATCTGTGCCTGTGGGAAGGTTTTTCTGCCGCTGCTGAAGCCCAGCGGTGGGCATCCTTGTTTCGGAAATTCCTTCAGGCCACTTTTGCCAAACAGCAGTGGCAGTGGATGCCCGGCATCGACACAGAGGATCGAATTATCGACGGTATTCAGAAGTGCGGCAAAAAAAGTCAGACATTTCTTGCGCTTGAACTGGCTGAAAAGCATATCGTTCAAACATGTGAACATGTCATTCAACACCAGATCGGTATTTCTTGCATATTCAGCAACAATTGCTTTGGTCATTGCCGTTACCAGAGCCGAACTGACCCCATGCCCGGTGACATCGCCAATCACCAGCAGCCAGCGATCTGCCCCGACAGCAATGACATCGCAGTAATCGCCACCAAGATCTGCGGCAGTGATATTGATGAGATCGCCTGAAAACCCAGGAATTTCAGGCATCTGATCAGGGATCAGCAGCGCCTGAATTGTTTTGGCAGAAAGAACATCCTGAAGCGTTTCGCTGGTGGCGTTGAATGTTGCCGACAATCTACCCAGTTCGTCATTCTGCAGTATTTCCAGTCGATGACTGGTATCGCGACGACGCAGGGCCTGCACCCCCTGCATCAAATTAGTTACCGGGCTTATCAAGGTGCGTGCGAACATCAGGCCGATCAGCAATGCAAGAATCAGGGCCAATGCGAC
>CAZPCO010000346.1:0-4196 GCA_964585025.1 uncultured bacterium
GCTTTCATTTGCTGTGAACATGCTGCTTTTTTCCCTGCTTGGACGCATTGCTGACGCGGCATCTGGTGCAGTGGGTGCAATGAACAGTCTGTTTGGGCTTATCGGCATGATGTTTCTTGGGCTGTCGCAGGCGGGTGGTATAATGATCGCCCATCTGACAGGCAGCGGCAGCGAAGAAAAGGCGGCAAGGCTTAGGGGAACGCTGCTCGGCATATTCATATTGAGCATCTGCATTGTTTCGCTGTCGATTCATGTTGGTCGCGACCTGCTGGTTACTGGTGTTCTTGGGCTTCATGGGCAGACGGGAAACTTTGCCGCTGAATATTGCCGGGTTGCGCAGTGGACTCTGGCCATCAATGCACTTGGACAGTATTTTACTGCGGTTTTTCGCAGCGCCGGCAACAGTCTGGTGCCTCTTCTGGTTGCTCTGGTGAATCATTTCTTTTGTTTCTGCTGTCTATGGCTTCTCCCCGGAGAATTCGCCGGATTCTGTTTTTCAGGAGTGCAACGCATCGCATTTTCCCAGCTCTGCGGTGGCATGACGGCCCTTTTTGCAGCATCAGCCGCTTTCGTGTATGGGCTGAAGCTGCCGATCCGACTTCCCAATCGAAAAATGGCATTTTCTCCTGAAATCAGGCCGGTTCTTGGATTGGCTGCCATGGTCGTTCTCGAACCCTTTTCATACAATCTGGCCCAGGTATTCATCAGCAGAATGTTTGCCGAACTCGGGCCAGTGGCTCTGGCGGCCAGGGCTTATGCCGGTACTCTTTCCGCTGTTCCGTCGCTGCCTGGAATTGCGTTAGGCTGGGGGGCACAGGTTCAGGTAAGCTATCTGAACGGTGCCGGTAAAGCGGCCGAAGCCAGAAGAATGGTTCTTAGAAGCTGCGCTATCACTCTGCTCATTGGCCCGGCGGGAGCTGCCCTCGTTTATTTGTCTGCAGGCTATCTTGCCGGTTTCTTTACCACCGAACCTGCAGTCATTGAAATGGTTAAAACTATACTTGGCATCTATATTCTGCTTGAGGTCGGTAGAAGCCTGAATACCAATCTGGCACCTTCTCTCAAGGCCAGGGGTGAAGCAAAATACGTCGCCAAGACCTCGTTTGTGGTCATGCTTTTTGTCTGCGTCCCGCTTGCCTGGTTTCTTGGTTTTCCGATGCAATATGGTGTGGCAGGCCTGGTTACGGCTCTGGCTGCCGATGAGTTGTTACGCGGGTTGATCAACCTGAGACGCTGGTGGCGCTAAAAATCAATCTTGAATGGTGCGAAAGTCATCAGGATACCCAGTATTATCGTAGCGGTAAGATTACTGATAAAAAAGGGAAAAACCATCAGTCCGACGCCACAGATTAGAAAAGTGAAGCGCGACTGCTTTTTTCCGTATATAAAATAGCCGGTTCCAAGTGCGCCCCAGATCATGGTCAGAAATAGCGAAGTGCTGCTCGAGTCGTCTTTGTTCCCCGATTCTGGTGAAGCCTGGCCCGTCAGTTTTTCTGCCATTTTGAGCTGACCCTCATAGGTGAGCTCCGAAGCCTGATCCATAAAGTCTCGATCCTTTTGCGTGCCGGCCATGGCAGCCGGTCCGATCAGGATGACCATTATCATCAGGACGTGCAAAATTATTTTCATGCTGCTCAGACCACCTTGTTGAGAATGCTGCCGGCATTACCGGTTCAAAAACACCATTTCAGCATAATCTGCATTCTGGGTCTTAACAATAACGAAATTGGGATGCATAAATTGTTAATGCAGAGCAGATGCTGAATTAGGCAGTATTTCGAATTCGCGCGTTGTGAATCTTCGCCTGGCTGACATTTGCGGTCGGAACGGGCCGAAAAAATGGCACATTCCCGTAAGCTGGGAATGTGCCAGCGTCGATTATCTTGTTCAGGCGGCGGTGTTCTGGGTTACAAAGCCTTTGGAGGCCGGGCCTGTGTCGGCCGGAGTGCCGGCTATGCGTGCCAGATAGGATTCGCCAAGATTGGTGAGATGTTCGTTGACGTTGTCGAAATAGTTGAAGTGCGCCTGCTCTTCGTCGATGATGGTTTCGAACAGCTTAACCGAGATGCTGTCACCATTTTCGCGGCAGATCAGCAGAAACTGGTTGTAATTGTCGAGCGTGTCATCTTCGAGCTTGGCATCAAATGGAAACACCTGTTTGACCTTCTGCCCTTTCGTGACTTTGGCAGCCAGATCTGAGGTCGGTTCGCCACCCAGTTCCTTGATTCTTTCGGCAAAAGCTTCGGCGTGGCGCATTTCGTCGATAGCGATCAGTTTGACATTAGCGGCCAGTTCACCGTAATCAGAATTGTCGAGGCCATAGTGCTGGTTCATATACTGGTGAATTGCGTGCAATTCCATTGAGCGGGCTTTGTTCAAAACTTCAATGACTTTCGCTTTGCGTTCCTTCTGCATGATTACCTCCGTTATTTTTGATTCATGAATGTAATACTACAACAGTTTAACCTCATTGTGAAACAGGCAAAGATTTTGCTGCACTGATGCCTGCAAGCATGCCGCTGGCAAAACACCAGTGCAGATTGAAGCCGCCGCAAGGGCCGTCGAGGTTGAGCATTTCGCCACAAAAATGCAGCCCTGCTATCAACCGGCTTTCGAGGCTTTCTGGCTTTATCTCTTTCAATGAAACCCCGCCGCGTGTAACCATGGCCGCCTCCCAGCCATCGTGCCCGACGACGGTCAAAGGCGTCCAGGTGAGAATTTTCAGCAGAGCATCTCTTCTGACGGCCGGTTGTTTTTTCAACGGGAATTGCGGTTCTATCCCGGCCAGATGGCATAGTTCAACGGCAAGTGGCTCGGGAACAAGATTTGTCAGAATGTCGCGGGCACTCAGAGTCGGAGACTTCTTCTGTTCGGCATCGAGTCGCGTTCGCAGTTCTTCTTCGTTCATTCCCCTGGTCAGATTTATAAGCAGAGGCACCTCGCCGTATTTCTCGAGCAGCGGGGTAATTTCGCGTGCAAAATCGAGAACCACCGGGCCGCGAATGCCGTCTGTAGTAAAGATCAGGTCGCCGCGTGCCTGAAGTTTGCCTGCTTCTGGCAAGTTGATGCGCATGGTTGCTTTGCCAATCGTGTCGGCCCGGCAGTTCTTAACCCAGTCTTCTTTGGTTTTAAGGGGCAGCATGGCAGGATAAAGCGGTGTAACCGAATGCCCGGCCGCGCTTACCAGATCGAATATTTCACCGTCAGATCCGAGTGCCGGATATCCTTTTCCGCCAGCGGCAAGAATTACTCTGCTGCAGTTAAATTGTCTGGCGTTGACACTCAGACCCGCTATTTGGTTATTGCTTATGATCAGGCCGGTGACTTTGCTTGAGCACCTTATGTCGACGCTGAGGCGTTGTAATTCACGTTTTAGAGCCTCGGAAACCGTTGTGGCATTATGGTCTGCCGGGAAAATCCGCATTCCGTCTGCCGCGTGGCATTTTACGCCTACTTCTGAAAAAAATGCTGTCAATGCCTCGACATCGAAATTTCTGATTGCCGGAATCATGAACCGCCCTTCGCGGCCAAAGCGCCCGATGATTTCGTCGCTGCTCAAATTGCTGGCCAGATTGCAGCGCCCGCCTCCAGTTGCCAGCAGCTTCATGCCAGGTTTGGCCATTTTCTCGAGCAGCAGCACCCGCCGGCCTTCTCTGGCGGCGGCAATGGCTGCCAGCATCCCGGCTGGGCCAGCTCCACAGACAATAATTTCAAATTCATCCTTCACGCTGTGATTCTATCACAATTTACCAATGATTTGACTTTTTAGACGATATGGTTTAAATTTCTGAACTCTTAAGTTCAGTTTTATGGGAAAGACGCATGAGTACAAAGTTGCAGAAAGAACGCCTCGACCGCATGCTCAATGCAGCAATGACAGAGTTTTCGGAGCATGGATTCGAGCAGACAAGTGTAAACTCAATCGCTGCACGGGCCGCCGTCAGTAAAGCCACCATTTATAGCCATTTCAAAACTAAAGAAAACCTCTTCCTTGAAGTATTCGAACATTTTTTGAATTCGACCATGCTGCCAGGCGTCCAGGACTGGGGAAATGTCTCGTTTGAAAAAGAGATGAAAATGGAAACCCGGCTGTTTTTCAGCAGGGTTTCAGGCAGTCCTGAAGCTCGATTCTTCTTTCGTTGTATGACCGACGATTCCTGCGTTCTCAATGATGAACTGCGCACCGAACTTGCGAA
>CAZPCO010000347.1:0-4196 GCA_964585025.1 uncultured bacterium
TTCTATCGGGTATATTAGCAGTTTTCCAGCAGAGCTGCAATATAAGTCGCGGTGAATCCGCGGAAGATGGAATAGCGGGAAGACCCGATAGATGCCATTTTTGTCGATGGCGTTACAAAAAATATGTATCGTATGTGGTGTTGAATCGTTTGTTGGCGATGCTTCAGGGCAGATTCTGTGCTCGGCTCATTTTCGGAACCGTCTGCCGGTAATAAAAAATGCCAGCCGTTTTTGCGGCTGGCGTATGGGGTAACTATTGTCTTGAGCCAGCGGGCCATATCGGTCTGCCGGTCTGATAGTTCATTTCAGCATATAGATCAGTTGGTTTCTTCGAGCTTCAGACGATTGATTATGATTCCCTGTTTTTCAGAAGCCGCCTGAGCGTAGATAATCGAACCGTCGGGGGAGAGACGGCAAAAATGCTGCATTTCAAGACCGCGGGGGCCGGGGATTTTTCCAGTGGCAACTATTTGCCCGCGCCGGACGGCATAAACGGTGAATTCGGAATCAAGTTCGCCGCTGGCGGTCATGACAACGAAATTGTGACGACCGGCTTTGTCGATGCCGAGGAAATCTACTGACATCACCTGTTTGGGAGCGGCTGGTACAGGAGCGACCCAGAGCAGCCGGCCGTCTTCTTTCTGTATGCGCCCGCTGATCATGATGCCATTTTCATTGCGAGGTGGCGGCATAACAATGGCTTTGCCGTTTTCATCGGCTTCGAGGGCGGCAAATTCAGGCAGACGGCTCAAAGGTTTGGCGTTCTGCATTTTGAAAACGATGCCATCTGCATCGCGCACGCGCCAGCAATCGGTGTCGCTGCTGATATTGAGAAGGTGCAGGGCCGCAGCTTCCTGATCAGATGCCTTGATTACTTCAAAGGCAACAGGTTTCCTGAGGTCGAGAAGAAAGATGACCGGGAATGGAAAGCCGCAGAGAGCAATGGAATTACCGCTGACTGCAAGGTCGCAGAGACGGTCGGTTGGCTTCGATTCCTGGATGCGGGGCAGCGGAATGGTCGACTGATTGCCGTCTGGTTTTATGCAGACAATCTGGTGATTCTCTTCGAGAAGGTAGATTGAACCATCGGCAGCGCCGGCCAGTGATTTGAAACTGCCGGGAACGAATATGCCTGTGGCGTTGTCGGCGGCGAAAGCCGCAGGAACTGTAAGAATAATGCCGAGTATAAGGCCGATCAGTTTATACATTTTCTTCTCCGGGCTTATTGAAGTGTCATGGCGGCATGGTAGCAACCGCCACCGTTCCACCAGGCCGAGAATGAATCGAAGGACTTAACCTGCACGACATCCCATTTGGCCGGGTCATTGTAGTAAATATTTCCGTTGTCGTCTATACCCGTGATGCAGACATAATGATTATATACATTGGCAATAATCGGTTTGCCGGCCTTTAGCTGCTCTCTTACCCACGAAGCGCCAACGCTGTAGTTCCATTTGGCATTCGGGAAGCCATAATGATTGGCTCCTCTGACCATGCCGGCGTGGTTGGTGCCGGCGTCACCGGTCGAGCCGCAGATATTCCAGAGGTTAGAGGCCAGTGCCCCGGCATTGCCTTTGCCGTAATAGGCGAGGGCCATACCCAGTGAAGTCGGGCCGCACGCTGACCATGGGTACGGGCAGTTAACCGCACCCTGACATTGTTTGGGCACGTCCATTTTTATCAGACCATTGGCACCGGTCTGAACACTGCCCGGCGTAGATGGTTGTGAGGTGGCAGGGCTGCTTGAACCTGATTTGGTTATGTAGTCAGAATGGCAGTAAACAGTCTGGCCGTTCCAGCTGATTTTGTACCAGTCACCCTCCTGGCCGATAATGGTTACCTGGTCGCCTTCGTAAAAACTGCCGATAACCGCGCCCCATGGCGAGGTGCGGATATTGAGAGATGGATTGACGTGCACGGTACCGGTGCTGCTGGTGGAACTGCTTGCTGACGCGGCATCACCGACTACGACATAGTCGGAATGGACGTATGCTGTGCCGTTGCCATAGTTGATCTGATACCAGTCGCCGCTGGTGCCGATGATTTCAACCTTGTTGCCGTCGTATAAAGAACCGATAATTTCGCCCCAGGGGCCGGTTCTGACGTTGAGAGAAGGATCAACTCTGACTGTGCCGATCAGGGTGCCTTTTCCGGTGGCAGCCTTACTGGCTTCGCCGGCCGAACTTTCTGAGGTGCTGCTTTCGGAGATTTTAACTGAATTTTCTCCGAAAACATCGGCGGCAGATTGCGCCAGCACTGCACTCCCCGGGCCTGTGACCCACACTGATAATACCAGAAGCCAGCCGAAAAACCAGTTTCGCGTTTTCATCACCGTTTCCTCCTCTGCTGTCGGTCGGTCAGAGTCGCCATCGCAACAGCATTCTTCGATTTGTTCATAACCAGATAAGAATACCTGCAGGAACCGCAAAAAGTTTACGCCAGTTTACTTGCTCTTCAAAATGTAGCGGCCATCCCAGTCTGGAGGAGGCGGTTCGATTCTGAAGTGCTCGCATCTGTCGATGTAAACCTTTGCTGGCCCGTCATCAGGCACAAGTTCGAGAACTCTCCTGAAGGATGCGATTGCTTCCGGCCAACAGCGGTTCAGATACAATTTTATACCTTCATTGTAGTCAGGTTCCGCTTTCTGCCACGGTTCGGTTTCGTCACAACGGTAACCGCGAACTTCGAAAACTTCAACTGGCTTATTTTTACCTTTAACTGCAAGAAAATCCAGAAATCTCGTACTTATCAACCCTTTGTCGATACGTTCATGCACGCTGTCGGAAATCATCATCAGAGTATCATAGGCCTTGTTGGCACCTTCAAGGCGCGATGCCAGATTGACGCCATCGCCAAGACAGGTGAAATTCATCTGGATATCGCTGCCAATGAACCCTACCATGCAGACTGCCGTATTAATGCCGGCTCGCACCTCGACGCGCGGCAGACCCTGGGCCAGCCACTTCTGGCGCAGTTCGGCCAGTTTGCGCTGCATGCTGATTGCACATTCGACGGCTCTTTGAGGATGATCCGGCTGCAGGGCAGGGTGGTTCCAGAAACCCATGATCGCGTCACCAATATATTTATCGAGGGTACCGCCATGTTTGAACAGAATTCGGGTCATTTCATCGAGATACTCGTTCATCAATTCGGTCAGCTGTTCAGGGGCAAGCTTCTCGGAAATGGTCGTGAAACCGGCAAGGTCGGTGAAAATGATGGTGAGTTCTTTCTTTTCGCCACCTGGTTTGAGACTGTCGGGTGTTTTGAGAATTTCATCGACGACGGCTGAAGAAATGAAGCGGCCGAAGGTCTGGCGGGTTTCCTGTTCCTGACGGCGTGAGATAGCCCAGGCCAGATAACCTCTGATAACGCCAAAACTGCCGGCCAGAACTGATGGAAAGATCACCGGCAACAGGGTTTGCTGCATAAATAGGGCGGTTCCAGACAGGATGACGGCAGCTAGAAAAGTCATGGTGCCGATTCCTCCCCAGATCGCGCCAAACTTGACAAATACCAGATTCAGCAGCAGCAGGAATGGTATGAGAAGGACCAGCTGCAGCAGCGGCCAGACTACAGGCGCTGCATCAGGATGAAACGGCAGGGCGTGCATGAAACTCTGCCGGCTCAGGGCTGCGAACAAATTCGCGTGCAGATTGACGCCGGGAACTCTGGTGAACCCCTGATCCATGAAGTTCACCGGAGTGACGATGAAATCCTGATCTGATGGCAGAGCGCTGCCGATAAATACCGTCCGGCAGCCGATCTCGTTGTTGCGGAACATGCCGCGCCTATCGTTAAGTTCGGTCAGAATCAGATAGCGCCCTGGTTGGACCACAACCGTCTGATCACTGCGACAGGCGGTTTTTTGCCCGGTTTCGTCGATCAGCGTCAGTAACATCACGTCGCTGCCCGGGCAGTCGAATGCCAGGGCAACCCCGGAAGTAATTTCCTTGGAAATGTCCGGCAGCCCGGTTATCTTCTGAGGTTCGCCAGGCAGAAGTGTAAGGTCGACTTTTTTCTGGGAAGTTTCGGAGGCGTTGCTGCTGAAAATCGCCAGGCGGGCATCGAGAGAGCATGGCAAGTCGCTCAGAATCGTTTGCATGCTTCCTGAGGCAACTGTCTGCCGATTGAAAAAGCGCAGAGTCCAGAAATTCTGGTCAGGGGTTATTGCCACCATCTGGCTGGCTGCCGGTTCG
>CAZPCO010000348.1:0-4192 GCA_964585025.1 uncultured bacterium
CTGCGACTGTTCGGTCGAAGCGGCGCTGATGTCCTGAATCATCTTGTTGACGTTAAGAACTGAGCTCACGATTTTATCGAGATTGTTACCGGCGACGTTGGCGATGTTAACGCCCTCGATAACCTTGGCGGCACCGCGGTTGATGGTCTCAACAGCTTTGCCGGTCTTGAGCAGCATTTCCTTGATCTTTTTGCCGATGTCTTCGGCAGCTTCGCCCGATTCTTCAGCAAGTTTGCGAACTTCACCGGCGACAACCGTGAAACCCTGGCCGTGTTCGCCGGCACGCGCGGCTTCGATGGCTGCATTCAAAGCCAGCAGGTTAGTCTGATAAGCGATGTTGGTGATGGTATTGACGATTTCACCGATCTGTTTACCGGCTGAATTGAGGTTTTCGATAACGTCTTCGAGGCCGAGAACTTCATCTTTGATCGAACCCATCGTATCGATGGTCTCGCTGACGGCAAACTTACCTTCGGCGGCAATGGCAGCCGTTTCGGCGCTGTCTGTCGCCGCTTCATGGGAACGGTCGGCGATGGTCTGTGCTGAAGCCGAGACTTCCTGGATATGCAGGGTCGTCGATTCAAGAGTGTTGGCAATGTAATTCGAACTGCGGGAAATTTCCTGGACGTCGGTGAAAAACTGCTTGACGTTTTCATCGGAAAAAACCGGCATGGCGGTCAAGGGTTCGAGCTTGCGACCAATTTCCTGAGCAATTGAATATGATTCCTGCAGCAGAGTTCTCGATGTCGACAGAAAGTTATCGAACTGAATGGCACATTCGAGCATATCAGTCTGAGATGCGTCAGTGGCTTCATTCTGAAAGTTCTTCAGGCGTTCAACGACATCTTTTATCGGCATCGAAACCTGGTTCATGAAAAACCAGAGAACGACAAGCACGATTGGCACAAAAAACAAGGTGCCCATGTAAAATATTCTCGAGGCAATCTCAAGATTTTTGACGCCCTCGTCGAGAGTTTCCAGATCTTTCAGGCGGCTGTTGACAAATTCGTCAAGAATCGTCGCTTCCTGGGCTTTGATCTCGATGCGACTGACAGCTTCATCGATCAGGCGTTGCTTCGCGGCCTGGAGTTCCTCAACCGTAAGCTTTTTTGGAGCTGCGGGCTCAGCAGCGGCTTCATCAGTGCTGCCTTCTGCGGTGGCAGCGTCTCCCTCACCTGCCGGAGCAGCAGCGGCGGCCTGATCATCACCGGCATCAGCAGGTGTTTTAGCAGCAGCGTTCCCATCGACCGCCTTTTCATCTGCCGGTTTGTCACCTTCTGCCGGAGCAGCTTTGTCGGCTTCGGCATCCCCGGCCGGAGCAACTTCTTCGCCGGTTCCGGATTCGGCGCCACCTTCTGCCGGCGCTTCGTCAGGAATCTGAAACTCTTCAAGACTCATTTTCTGGACTTCTTCGAGAATCGGCGTTTCGCCAAGCACTTTCAGCTGTGAAGAAATGCTCTTGGTGCCCGTAATGACATTGCGGGCGGCGAACATGCCGCGGCAGGCCGAAAAAATGATATTGGCACCGATAACCGGGATCAGAATCAAAATCAGCGTCAGACCCAGTATTTGAAACTGCAGTGTAAGTTTTTTCATGTTTAAAAACTGCCTGTAAGGCAGGTGGCATTATTTTATCACAATTACAATAATTTATCAGCTAAAGCTTGATTTTACCCTGCCGCAGAATTCGCGGCGGCACAACTGAAAAATCAGCAACCGTCGAGGCCATTCCTGTCGGCAGAATGCCGCCATCGATGAACCAGTCGACTTCGTCGGCGAACTCGCCGGCGATTGTGTCAGGATTAACATCGGAAGGATCGCCGGATCGGTTGGCACTGGTGGTAAGAAGTTTGCAGCTGAGTATTGCAAGCAACTGCAGCAATGCCGTATGCGCCGGTATCCTTACTCCGATGGTCGCGAAAGCGAAAGCTGCCAGCATTGCATGGCGTGGTGCCGGCAGAACCGCAGTCAGAGCCCCGGGCCAGAGACTGCACAGCTGCTGTCTGACCTCCGGGCTCGTTACGATTCCGAGTTCTTCCAGGCACTCGATGGCATGAACGAAGAGAATCAGCGGCTTGTGCTCACTGCGATTCTTGATGCCGTATATCCTGGAAACCGCAGCCGGCTGATGCGCAGCAACCGCGAAACCGTAGAGAGTATCGGTCGGCAGCACCGCCACCGCACCTGCAGCCATGTCGGCGCAAAACTTCTGCAGGGTTGCCGGTTCAGACAACAGCCTGTCGATATTCACCCTGATCATTGCTGACAAACCTCATTTTCTTTCAAGAATAAAAAATCTTTCGCGACCGCCGAGATCGTCACCCGCACACAGAAGGCGCCAGTCTTCGCCCAGCATCTTTTTCAGCGCCTCTCTCTGGCCATGACCATGCTCAAAAATCATCAGGCCACCGGAAACGAGCACCCCCGCAGCCTGCTGCAGCATTCTTGCAATCAGCTCCAGGCCGGTCGGGCCACCATCGAGAGCCATGCACGGCTCGAACCTGCTGACCTCGGGCTGCAGCGACTGCATTTCATCAGCCACTATATAAGGCGGATTAGAAATAACGACCTGCAGCGAAGCGTCTTTGAACGAAGCGAGCAGATCGCCGCGAAGCGCCGGGTATTGATTTCAGCCAGTTTCAGCGCCTTTTCCGAAAGATCGACGAGACAGCCGCGCGCCCCGGCAAAGCGCCTGACCATGGCGATACCGAGCACACCGGTGCCGGTTCCCACGTCAGCAAATCTGAAGGCACTTTTGAACTGCCGTTTATCGATGGCATCTGCCGCAGCCATAAAAACGTCTTCGGTTTCCGGCCGCGGAATCAGGGCTTCAGGGCCTACCTGAACCTCAAAATCGAGAAAACCCCACTCGCCTACCAGATACTGCAGCGGTTCGTGCCGGCAACGCCTCTGAACCAGATCTGTCAGCCGGACGCAAAACTCTTCTGAAGCCGTTTTCTCCCAGAGGCCGGGCAGGTTGCCGTTGGAAACACCGAGAACTTTGGCGGCCAGACAGTCTGCGTTAAAGGCGGCATCATCGATATCGTGCCGCTCTAGTTCACTGCGGGCCGCAAGAATAACATGCCGAACCGATGACATTATCTGTCATCCTGGGCTTCTGCCAGTTTGCGCAGGTTATCAGCCTCGATCAGCGCGTTGATGATATCGTCGATATCACCGTCGATGATCTCGCTGAGCCGGTAAACGGTAAGATTGATTCTATGATCGGTCAGCCGCTGCTGTGGAAAATTATAAGTGCGGATGCGCTCGGAACGATCACCGCTGCCGACCTGGCTGCGACGATTTTCGGCGCGGGCGTTATCGCGCTGCATTCTGGCGTTATCGAGCAGCCTGGCCCTGAGAATACGAATCGCCTTGGCTTTGTTCTTGTGCTGGCTCTTTTCGTCCTGACAGCTGACGACAATGCCGGTGGGCAGATGGGTAACGCGCACCGCCGAGTCGGTAGTGTTAACACTCTGCCCGCCCGGCCCCGAAGATCTGAAAACATCGATTCGCAGTTCAGTCTCGTCGACATGGACGTCGACTTCTTCGGCTTCGGGCAGAACCGCTACTGTCGCCGCCGAGGTATGAACTCTTCCCGACGCCTCGGTTGCCGGAACCCGCTGCACACGATGCACGCCGCTTTCGAACTTCAGTTTGCCATAAACTCCGGTGCCCTGAACCGAGAAAACGACTTCTTTGATGCCGCCGAGCCCGGTATCACTCATGCTCATCAGTTCGCACTTCCAGCCCTGGCGCTCGGCAAACCGCGAATACATGCGATAAAGATCGGCAGCGAACAGAGCCGCCTCGTCACCGCCTGTGCCGGCACGGATTTCGCAAATGGTATTCTTGCCGTCATCTTCATCTTTTGGAATCAGCAGCATTTTCAGCTGGTTTTCGAGTTCTTCGAGCTGCGGCTTCAGGTCGGCGACTTCGATTTCGGCCATTTCTCTTAGCTCTTTGTCGGTCTCTGAAGCCAGCAGATGTTGTGCGCCATCGTAACTGCTGCGCAGATCGCAGTAACGGGCATAAGCCTCGACCACCGGTTCGAGTTCGGCGCGGCGCTTAGCCAGTTTCTGAAACTCAGCCTGATTGCCGATTACTTTCGGATTCGAAAGTTTATCGGTCAGTTCCTTGAAGTTTTCCTTGACCGACTCAAGCTTTTCGAGCACTTTTACAGCCTTTCGAG
>CAZPCO010000349.1:0-4183 GCA_964585025.1 uncultured bacterium
AATGAGGCATATTTTGAGAGCCAGCTGCAGAGCAGTTTTGATGCCCTGCGTGAGTCTCTTTTCATGAACTCAGCTTCTCTTCTGGATCAGGGCCATGAACCAGACTTTCTGAAGGGGCTGCCGCCACATTCTCTGGCCCTGGCCTTTACCGATAACCACGGCAAAGTAGAACGTTTTGCCAACCTGCAGGGAACCATCAATCGTGAGTTTGTCGAAGAATTTATCGAAATCAACTACCTGGTTGCCGAACGACAGCAGGATGTTTTTCTGAGCAGCGAATACAAGAACAAGGTTCAGAATGCTGACCGGCTTCTGGCAGAATATCTGGGTTATCACGCCGACAGTGTGGCCCTGAAGCAGTTGCGCCCTTCCCGTCCGGTGATGTTTGAATCCATTGAGGGCATCGTCTGTCTTTATTGGGACAGCCAAACCCTCAGCAACGGAAAAAAGGCTTACTTTTTTGCTCGTTTCGATCTCTCTGACATTTCGCCGTCATACTCGCTGCGGTCATTTCTTGGCCGCAACCGCAAACCCGGGCAGTATTGCGCCTTTTACGATACCGTTCATAAAACATTTATTGCCGACCGAAATTTTGCAGGGCTCAAAAACGACCCGGTCTTTGGTGCGATTTGCGGTTCGTGTCTGGAAATGTCCGGCAAGACTTATGAGAGCAATGTTGGGATTGTCGACTCGGGAAAATTTGCCGGTCTTGTCGGCCGCCAGATGTTCAGCACCGGAATTCTGCCGGTTGTCATTCTCAGCCAGAGTCAGGCAGTTAATTATTCGGGTGCCGGCGGTGTGATTTTTCTTGTTTTTGCCTGCTTTGGTCTGTATTTTTTCGTGCAGACCTTTTGCTTTGGCCGTGGTATGCGGCTTACGGTTGGTAGAGTCTTGTTGCTGGCCTGTCTGGCTGCTATATTCATGCCGTTCATGATGGGTCAGTCGGTATTTCGTCTGATTTTGACCGCTGCTTCTGAAAGTGGCAGACTGAAGCTGGAGCGTGATCTTCACAACCTTGTCAGCGGTATAGATTCTGGAGCAAGGTTGTTTCACGCCAATCTGCTTCAGTCTTTCAGGGGCTTGATCAGCAGCCAGGAAACGCTTGCGGCTCTCGCAAAAGAAGAGGCCGCTGAATCAGCTTCAGATGCTGCCGATCTTCCGCCACTGCCTTTGTCAGAATCTGCGCCGGAGGGCTACTCTATCAATGACGATCTGATCTATAAGCTGGCGCTGAAAATGTTCGACCCACTCATTAATGGGATAGACATCGATGCAGATAACCATCGCAAGGCAAATGCGATTGTCATTATGGGGGCCAGAGGTTTCACCAGGTTTTTCGATCGATTCAAAAGCTTCACGTTCACCACCGGTCGATTACCCGATACAGATCCAATCTTTCTGATTCTCAATCTTTATCGACGCACTGTAGAGCGGTTTTTCAACCCTGATGATTTTGTGCCTGGCTTGATGTCGAAGCCAGAGGCCGGAAAAAAGGGGGAACTGGAGCAGTTCAAGTTCGAAGAAATTCGCCGGCATGTCGCAGCTTCAGTCGGGTCTGAAAAGGTTTATGCCATGCTGATCAATTTCGAAGGCCTGAATAACTTCCGCACTTCGATGGGGTTGGTCAATTTTGCGGTGTTTCCTGTCTGGGTTAACAATCTGATCCATTATTTCTGCGGCATTTCATGGGATGAATACGCTATCAGCCGACTATACCTGACAAGAGTTTTTGCCAGTCTCAACCGCCGTGAAATGTCTGCGGTTCCAGGTCGCAGCTCGGTTTTCTCCCTGCTCGATCCTGTTAATTACATACGCAAGCCTTCTCCTTTTGT
This sequence comes from uncultured bacterium, assembly GCA_964585025.1. GTDB lineage: Bacteria > Muiribacteriota > Ozemobacteria > Ozemobacterales > Ozemobacteraceae > Rifleibacterium. The sequence goes on from CAZPCO010000349.1 coordinate 1,833, forward strand.
TCAGGCATACGGCAATCTGCGGGGTGATATGCTTTTTTCAGGAGCCAGCGAATCTGTTCGTCTTGGGATGCTTCTGAAATCAGCTCAGAGAAGCAGGCGAACTATGAAACTACAGGTCAGCGGGCGCGAAGAGGCTTTGTATTACGTGCTGCCGGGTAGATTTTTCACTCTTTACGTCGTTGGCGGCAGGCAGGAAACCCGTTATCTGAAAGACATTGAAGCCTGGCGGGCCCTCATTCTTCTAATTGGAACTCTGACGTTTGTCTTCTTTGCAGCCCTGGCGGCGATCAATGTCAGCCGTTCGGTGAGCAGTCCTCTAGAGCATCTGCTCTGGGGTATCAGCATGATCGAAAAATCTGATTACACCGTTAAATTGAAAGACAGTCGTGAAGATGAATTCGGCTCGATCTCACGCGCCTTTAACCAGATGGCCAGACAGTTGCGGGAGCGCGATACTCTCGGTAAGTTTGTTTCTCCGGCTGTACGACGACTGGCTGCCAATCCGGAGCTATTTCAGGCTGCCCGTCAGGGAACTGAAACTACGGTAACCATATTGTTCGCGGCTCTAGAGGGTTTCGACCAGTTTGCGGCGATTGCTCCGGTCAAAGACGTTCAGGCAAGACTGGAAAAAACGCTTGAGAAGATTTACAGCCTGGCCGGGATTGCCGGTGGCGAAGTCGACAAAATTATTGGCGGCAAGCTGCTGATAGTGTTTCCGCATTCTGATGATGGCGGCAGCAGCGCAGCAAAAGCCGCCGCCGGCCTGGCTGAATCGCTGATCAGAAGCTTTGCGGCAGATGCTGCGATAAGGCTGGTTTTCGGTATTAACTCCGGGCGGGTCATTTCCGGCATTATCGGGGCTCCGGCGGTGCGGATGGATAACACGATCATCGGTGACCCGGTCAATGTCGCAGCGAGACTCTGTTCACTGGCTTCAAGCAAAGAAATGCCGGTAGTGGTTTCAGAAGATATTGTCAGAGCTCTTGCCGGCAGATATCCTACCGCCAGGGTCGCGGTAAGATCGATCAGGGGCAAAAAGCAGGAAGTCGAAGTTTTCAGCCTTCAGATCAATGCTGCGTGCTGAATCTGATTTCAGCGAAAACCGGGCTGTGATCAGAGAAGAACACCGGCCATTCGGCCCGGCTTCCCAGAACCTGAACGGCGTATCGCTCAGAACCCCGGGACAAAACGTAGTCCAGCTTTTTACTCCGGCGTTTTCCGCCTGCGGTCGGCAGATTGCAGTCATCGCGAACTATGCCGTCTACGAGAAGAGGCTCTAGCTCCTGAGGGAGCATATTCATGTCGCCGCCAATTACAACCGGTTCAGCAAGAGCGTTTATTTGCTTTGCCATCAGGTTGAACTGGCTGAAGCTCGCTTTGAACTGAGCTCCAAGCCCTGCTGAATAAAGGTGGGTGTCGATCAGCCAGATATTTGTATCGGCGAATCTGATTTTCGCCATCAACAGACCTTTTCGTGCTATCAGTTCTTCAGGATTGTGCTGCATCGAAAGCGGAAAAACAGCTGCAGAGGTGCTTTCCGGCATGAACCTGGTGAAAATGAGCAACCCTGAGTGATTGAACAGCGGGCTCGGCATCAGCACTGCATGATAATCTGCAAAACGCTTCACCAGGTATTGAAGACTCTCGTTGTCCCACACTTCCTGAAGGAATAATACGTCAGGATTCAGCGAGCGCACCAGTCTGGCAAATTCGTCGATTTTCGCCTGCTGATCCAAAAAGAATGGTGCCGGAAACAGCAGCAGGTTGGCGGTTAGAGCCGTCAGTCTAAGTTCTCTGCGCTCGGCTGATCGCATCTCACCCGTGCCTGGAATGATTGTGGTAACTGGCGTTCCGGCTGTGAAGATCAAGTTGAAAAGCGGGGTTGCGCCAGATATCAGATCGATTACTTCCGGCAGACCAGAATTCCGAAAATATTCGATTGCGTTTCTGGAAGCATAAAAAAGCCCGGGCAGATCAGGTTTTAATGAATACTTCGGCTTTGCTGATAACGTTGCAGAAGTGATCAGAGCTACGAGGACAATAACAGCCGGCAACATTGTAGAAATTTTTTTGATCATTTTTTTAAACTAGAGCCTTTAGCTAGAAAAATCAAGAAAATCAAAGAAAAGCAGGATAAATCAATCATAAATGTCAGGAATCGTCGTTAAGACCCGACCAAATTGTGGTCGATGAATAAATTAGAGATTAAGACGGATGGGAAACGCCACCTTCCGGCCTGAAAAATAAGGAGCAAGTTATGTTCAGATTCAATGCAGTTCCAGATAGAAAGCGGAAAATCATGCAGATCGCTGCCCTTCTGTCATGTGAACCGGTGTTTAAATCGGTACACT
>CAZPCO010000350.1:0-4180 GCA_964585025.1 uncultured bacterium
GGGCGGTTTCGAGATCCTGGCGCTGGTTGGCGTGCATCTGCAGAATTCTGCCGACTCGTTCTTTGGTGCCGCGGGTGACATTGTAAATCTGGTCGCCGACGTTGAGGGTGCCGGCATAGATGCGGGTGTAGACAAGTTTGCCGATATGCGGCATCGACGCGACCTTGAAGGCCATGGCGGCCAGTGGCAGATTCGGGTCGGCGGCAATGGTTATTTCTTCTGAAGTATCCTGGCTGAAAGCGATAGAGGCAGGAATGTCGAGTGGTGACGGCAGATAGGCGACAACCGCATCAAGAAGAGCCTGAACGCCCTTGTTGCGGAATGCAGAACCGCAGAGTACCGGTATCACTTTCCCTTCGATCGTCGCTGTGCGTAGAGCTTCGTTAATCAGGGCGACTTCGATTGGTTCTTCGGCCATGTAGCGCTCGAGAATTTCATCGTTACAGGTGGCGATGGTATCGATCAGCTGATGATGAGCCTCATCAGCGGCGGCCTGCATGTCGGCCGGAATTGCCGATTCGACCATCTGGCCGGCCGGGTCTTTTTCTGAAGGGGTCCAGATGCTGGCGACCATGTTAACCAGATCTATATGACCCTGATAATTTTCTTCGCTGCCGATTGGCAGAGTGAGGACTACCGGCTTGGCTTTGAGCTTTTCTCTTATCTGGGTGACGACGCGGTCGAAATTGGCGCCGGTGCGGTCCATCTTGTTGACAAAAACGAGCCGCGGTACGCGATATTTGTCGGCCTGGCGCCATACGGTTTCTGACTGCGGCTGGACGCCGGCGACGGCGCAGAGCAATACGACGCAGCCATCGAGAACGCGCAACGAGCGCTCGACTTCAGCGGTAAAGTCGACGTGCCCTGGGGTGTCGATGATGTTGATGGCGCAATTCTGCCAGAGACATTTGGTGGCAGCGCTGGTGATGGTTATCCCGCGCTCCTGCTCCTGGATCATCCAGTCCATGGTGGCTGTACCGTCGTGAGTTTCACCGATCTTGTAATTTTTGCCGGTGAAATAGAGGATTCTTTCGGTTGTGGTGGTTTTGCCTGCGTCGATGTGGGCGATAATACCGATATTTCTGACCCGTCGCATGTTTTCAAGCTGCATCATAAAGAGTATGTCCTTTTAGTAAATCCCGTTGCGAGGAGCCTCATAACTCTGCCGAACTGAACCGGTAGGTCTGCGATTAGAATAGTAAAGCTTAATGCGCTCCAGAAAAGAAAGAAGAGCAAATATTCTACACTACGCGCCCTGTACAGGTCAAGCATTGGTTTGCAGAAAATTTTCTGGTTGATGCCTTCTAAACCGGTTAGAATAAAGAAAAATTGCTAAGACAACGATAGAATGGCGGTTAAATCATGAGATATCCGGAATACCTGCTGCTTGGATTTGTGTTTCTTGTGCTGGGCGGTTTTCTTGTCTTTCAGTGGTTTAAGGTGCGACGGAAAATCAGGAATATTATCGATACGCCGACAACGCCAGTCGGCACGCTGCTGAAAAGTCAGCCGACCCAGGGTCGCATCGTCGAGATCAAGGGGCGGCTGGTAGCTGGCCAGAATCTGTTGAAGGCGCCCTATTCAGGTCGGGATTGTGTTTTCTACCATTCAGTGACCAGCGACAAACTCAAGGAAGTATACAGGAATCACAAAGGCCAGAAACGCTCAAGGATAACCCACAACATAACTGAAGATATTCGCAGTTCTGAACTGTTTTATGTTGAAGACCGTACCGGTCGCATTGCCATCGATCCTCAGGGTTTCGAAATTGAGGCGCAAACAGTTATGAACAAAGAGCGGCCGACTGATCACAATTCAGGTAAGGGTCTGTTCGGAATCTTCGAGCCTGATTACGGCAACTACTGCATTGCCGTAATCAAGGAAGAAAAAATTCTGCCAGAAAAGCATCCTGTCTACGTTATTGGCGAATTGTTCTATACCCCCCAGGGGCCATTTATCAGCGCGTCGGTCGACAGCAAGGCTACCGCTTTTCTATCGCTCAAGACCGAAGAAACCCTGCTTGCCGAAAGCCGGCGCGAACAGCTGCATCTGCTTCTTGGCTGGCTGCTGGTTATGTTCATCAGCTTCGCGCTGATCGCCATGTCAAAATAGCAGGCGGAACTGAATTTTATCTGGATGGTTCGACCAGGAAAGGCTGCAGTTCCGGGAAGTTCTGGAAAACGGGAAGGTCGAGGGCTGCCTGCTGCATGACGGCTGAGTCTGCCACTCTGGCGCTTTCTGAGGCAACTTTGTTCTGAAATTGCTGAATCTCTGCACCCATGCTGGCGATCTGCTGCTGGGCAGCACCCATGTTTTTGCGGAAAACTTCGACCGACTTCTCGTGTTTCGCAACTCTTTCCTGGGCTTGTACCAGCTTTTTGTAAGGCTGTTTTCGGTCGGTTTCGAGTTTGTTGAGCTGATTTTGTGCAGCGGCCAGTTTCTTTTCCTTGCCAGCTTTTTTGTCGGCATCAGTGGCTGCGGCAATATCTGCCTGCAGTTTGCTGATGTTCGCTTTCTGTTCGGCAATGCGCGTATCGAGTTTCGCAAAGTATGGTGCTTCGTTCTGTCTGGCTTTTTCGAGGTCTTCGCGACTCCTTGCCAGGCGTCTTTCAAGGCCGGCCAGTTTGCGCTCGAGCGATTCGCCACTCTCGGCAGCCATTTCTTCGCCGCTTTGCTCACCAGTGAGCCCTTGCGTCATTTTGTTCAGGGTCTGCAACATACGAACCTGCAGCAGGCGGATTTTGACTTCATGAAAATCTTCTTCAGACATGCCGGTTTCGGCACAGGCGAGTTTTTCGGCTTCAACAATCTGTGAGCCAAGCTGCAGACATTTTTTTATTGCCGCCACCGCCTGCTCGGTTCCACTGGCATTTTCGGGGGAATTCTGGCCGCTTTTCAGTTCAGCAGTCGCGGCATCGGCATTTTTCTGGGCAATGGCTATCGTATTGGCAAAGGCTCTGACTCTCGCAGTTTCAACCGGAGGCTTGCCGCTGAAACTGGTCGGATAATCTGCGTAACCGCTGATCGTTACAAAAATGGCCAGGGCAAGCAGAATGCCGAGCCGATGTTTCCATGTATACAGAGAATTGTTCATATGATCGTCCTTTCTTATTGCGCAGCTGCAGCAGCCTTAACTTTGCCAAGATACCATTCTACGCCTGAATTGAAGCCGCTGATAAAACCTTTGTAACCTTCCCATGGCGAATAGTCGCCTTCTGATGAAAAACCGGCCAGGGTGACCTTGCCGCTGAGAACATCGATGCTGGCATCGCCAACCGATATTTCGACTGATTCACCAATTTTTCCCAGTTGTTCGCTTAGGTCGCCGAGCAGCTTTTCTGTGTTGGCAGCAGCTTCTAGAGCCGTATTGCCTTCAAGAATAAATGCCGACATTCCCCAGACCGATGTTTCAACTCCTTTCCAGAATCCCAGTGCCAGGCCGGCACCGTCTGGAATCAGTGCCTGAATAATGGCTTCGCCGGCAAGAGCGCCATGTTCGCCCGTTTCGAGAACACCTATCGTTGCATAACTTTTCGGGTCAATTTCGAGCCAGGCCCAGAACGGCTGCCCATCTACAATAGCCGGGTTCTGCGGAAACAGTATGACTGATCTGCTGCTTTTTACTGCTTTCAGTGCCCGTTCGCTTACCCCCCGGGCGGCGGCGAACTTCAGCCAGGCATTCTTCTGCCGGCCTGAATCAGCCACAATCTGCAGACGGTTGTTGCCCCAGAATTCAAATACGCCGACACCCTGCATTATTTTGGCTTCAAGACCTGTGACATGAATACCAGAAGCAATTCTGAAAGCTTTTATGGCTTCCACTTCACCTTCGACTGCCGGTTGGACACCTGTCAGATCGAGACGGGCTTCCATAGTGCCATCGGCTTTCGCTGAGCCGGTAATTATCAGCAGCCGCGGGTTTTTCTCACGACTCAAGGTTAAACCCATCTGCCTGGCGGTGGCGGTTTCCCATTCTGTCTGGGCAGCGATAAAAGCTGCAAGACGCGCATGCGCATACCATTGCCAGAGCGACAGGTGGGCGGGTGGCTGCTCGCTTCTGTCTTTTTGCCATCGCTGCCGCAGATTTTCGCAATCACCGCTGGAGATGTCGGGCATGGCAAGAGCGATACTGTGAATGCGATTTTTCAGACCATCAGTTGTCAGTTCACGGTCGAAAACC
>CAZPCO010000351.1:0-4165 GCA_964585025.1 uncultured bacterium
TGACCGCCAGAACTCCTTTGTCAGCAGTCAAAGGCATAGCGTTTGTCGAAAATGGCAAAATGGTGAGAACCGAGGCCCGGCCACTGATTGAAGATCTTGATTCCCTGCCATTCCCTAAACATGAAATTTTCTTTTCCGAATCGAGAACCATGGGAAACTTGCTGACCAGCCGTGGTTGCCCTTTTAAATGCAGTTTCTGCGTGCTCGACCGCATTTCGCAGCAGCGGGTTCGATTTCGCTCGCCTGGCAGCGTAGTGGCAGAGATTGAATTCATGGTACAGAAATTTCCACAGCTGCAGACTATCTGGATTCATGACGACAATTTTTTTCTGAAAAATCAACGGGCGATCGAGATTTGTGAAGAAATTGTCAGACGCGGAATCAAGAAGCGCTTTATCTGCAGTGGTCGTTTCAGGCCATTTACGCAGGAACTGGCAACGGCACTGGAAAAAGCCGGTTTCGTTCAGATACTTTTTGGCCTTGAATCAGGCTCTGAAACGATTCTTGAGTCCTGTCACAAGCAAATCAGGCACAAAGACGTGATCGATACGCTGAAGATTCTCAGAAAATCGAAGATTGAGGCAACCGCCTTTCTGATTGTCGGCCTTTATGGCGAGAACGACAAAACGGTTCAGGAAACGATAGATTTTGTGAAGTCGATGCAGCGGGTAAAATATGTTTACTATGATGATATCGGAACCATCCTTACCTATCCTGGCACTGAAATTTATGATATCGCTAAAAGCAACAACATGCTCGATGATTCTTACTGGCTAACCGACAAGGAAACTCCGATTTTTATCGTCGAGCACTCAGAAGAAAAGCTTGCTGAATTCAAGCGCCGGGTTCTCGATTCGATTGCTCTGCGAAGATTTTTCTCTCTGACCGGCTTTTTTAAGCAGATAGATATGTTGCCGCATATCATCAGATACGCATGCAAGGGCAGTTATTATTCTAAGACCAACTTTCTCAGAGCTGTTTCCAGAGCATGTCCAGGTTTTATTAGTCGAGCGCTTGAGAGAATCGCCGAAAGCTTGCCGACCAGCGTAAAATCCTTCATCAGGAAAATTTGACAGGTATGTTCAGACAAGGAAGCGAATGTTGATGCAAAAGGGCAATCTGCTGTTTTTTGTCTCGGAAGACTGGTATTACGAGATGCATTTTCAGCAATTCGGCGAGGCGGCATTGAAGGATGGCTGGAATGTATATCTTGTCTGCAATACCGGGCAAAAAGGCCCCGAAATCAGGAAGCGAATCGTGGCTTCCGGTATAAATGTCGAGCCTGTTGAGTTTTCTCGCACCGGGATTACTCCATTGCTCGATCTACAGGCCTTGTTCAAGATATTCTCATTGGTAAGGCGCATCAAGCCTGACATAATTCATGCGGTGGCGCAAAAGCCAATTCTGATTTGTCAGGTTATTTCGATGATGACCCGGATTCCGCTGATTGCCATGATCACCGGGCTTGGGCATGTATTTACTTCCAGTTCACTAAAAGCCAGGCTGTTAAAGCCTTTGATCACCGCAGGTATGCGCTCGGTCGCCAAAAATCCGCTTTCGAGATTCGTAGTGCTGAATCACGAAGATGCCGAATGGATCAGCCAGAATTTTCGTGCCGACACCGCCAAGGTAATTACCATTCCAGGCACCGGAGTGGATTTGAACCGCTTTTTCCCGCCGGTCAGCAAACCGGAGTTACCGTTCAAGGTTGCTTATGTCGGCCGAATGCTTAAAGATAAAGGAATCGTCGAATTGATCGAGGCGGTCAAACTGCTGCGACAAAAGAATGTCGATCTGCAGCTGATTCTCGCCGGAGCGCCAGATCCGAGCAACCCGGCTTCGATTACTCTTAAGCAGCTGCAGGACTGGCAAAAAGATGGTTACTGCAATTTTGTCGGTCATATTTACGAGATCGAAGAAATGTACCGTCAGATTCATCTGCTTGCTTTGCCTTCATATCGCGAAGGTCTGGGCATGACCATCATCGAAGCGGCAGCCTCGGAAGTCCCGAGTATTGCCAGCGATGTTCCCGGATGCAGGAGTGCGGTCATAGACGGTGAGACTGGGCTTCTGGTGCCGGCGAAGAATCCTCAGGCTCTTGCAGATGCCATTGAGAAGCTGATAATGGATCCAGAGTTGCGTGAGAAAATGGGTCGGCGCGCCAGAAAAATGGTCGAAGAAACCTTTGCCGTAGAATTGGCTACCAGGCTGATTATCGAACAATATAACCATATACTTGGCAGCTGAGGGCAAGGTATTCTGCCGCTGGAGTTTCTGCTGCAAATGGAAGTCTTATTGTGACCAAGGAACTGATATCACACCTATACAGCTCTGACGAGGAAGTAAAGCGGGCAGCGGTTTATCGGGTTCTGTTCGACCGCCGCTGCGATCTGCTGCCTGAGCTGAAAAAGGCTCTTAGCTTCGAGAAAAATGAGCAGGTAGCGGTATTCATGATGCAGGTCGTTTTGACGCTCGAAGCTTACCCTCGCGATGCGTCGATGGAACGCCGCATTCTGGAGCTGCTGCAGAAAGAGACTGGGGCCGGCGAACTGCAGCCGAGCATGTGGAAATATCTCTGCGGCTTTGGCACCAGTTCGATGCTGATTGCTGCTCTCTGGGCGATGGGCGAGGCAATTCCGCCGGATGCGCTTGAGTTTATCGATACCTGCATCAATCATCCTGACCCGGAGGTGCGTGCAATGGCCTGCGAAAAGGCGATAAAAAGCGGGCGCCCGACGCATTTTGCCTATGTTCTCAACCTGATCACCGATCCGGATCCGATGGTTGCAGAAACAGCCTTCAGCGTTATCCACAGCATGCCGGTCAACGAGATGGCCATTGTTCTTGATTATGCGCTCGGATCTCCTGACGAATGGGTTCTGGAAAATGTCGCCCCATTTTTGCCGAATCTGATCAATAACGGTCTGCGTCAGGTCATTTCCAAGGTGCAGTATCACAAGCATCCGCTGGTGGCCCGCAAAGCCCGTGAAGCTCTGAAGGCACTCGATGCCATTCCTTACGTCAGCAAAAAGGCAAAAGAAGAAGCAGATGCGGAAAAGGCTGCAAAACAGCAGGCTTCGGCCGAGGTAAAGCCCGGGGAAGGCACTGAAGCCCAGCCTGCCGAGAAAAGCCTGTCTTTCAAAGAGCAGATGGAACAGAAGCGGTTACAGAAAATCGAAGAAGAAAAACGCCGTAAAGAGGAAGATGAGGCGCTTGCCCGTGAACTTGCAACGGTTAAACCTGAAGAGATTGCGGAATTCGCCGGGCAGATGGCAGTTTTTGATGCAACAGGTACCGGCAGCAGATCGGCTGAATCTGATGATGAAGGATTGCCCGGAGGCGAAATCGCCTTTGTCGATAACCGTAATTTTGAGACTGAAACCGCAGTTCTAGATGCAATCGACGAGAATGCGCCAATTCCTGAACCTCCCCCGCCTCCTGAAATCTCCGAAATTGATCTGACTGCGGCTGCGGAAGTGCCAAAGCCTGTCATCATCAGCATTAGCGAGGACGATGTCGATCTGGCAGCTTCACAGGTAATCGAAAGAGATGCGGCACCATCGCCCTCTGGCGCGGTTTCAGCCAAGGGACCTGAACCGAATGTCGTTCACCTGTCACAACCACAGTCGCAGACACATCCGCAGTCAGTGCCCCAGAAATCGACAACTTTGCCGGCAGACCCGGTCAGCGTTGCCCCGTCTCCTGTTGCAACGGTTGCGCATGTTGCTGCTTCTCAACCGCCGGTCGGTGTATCTGCAGCTGCCGGCAAAAGCGCACCCATTCCGGCACAACCGGCAGCAGCAGCAGTCAAAGATGATAAAAAAACGCAGCCGGCAGTTAACCAGGCGTCTGCGCCCGGGGCCGCAGTAACAGGGCCGGCCCGTGAGATCATTACCCGCTATCCATCCTTTCTGGCAGACCCTTTTGCCATGCTTTTCCAGCCGGCAAAGCCTGAGGTGCAGCTTAAAATAATCAACCAGGTGGCCGATAACCTGACAGCGTTTCTGAATCTTTGTTTTCTGCAGTCGTGCATGTATTACGCCGCAGAATCAGAAGCACTGGCCCGCAGTATCAGGGAGTGTCTCAAAGGCTATCTGGTCGGGCCAACTGCCCTGCGCTGCCTGCACAACTTTGCTTTTGCCATGAAGGCAGCCAGAGGCAGTCC
>CAZPCO010000352.1:0-4154 GCA_964585025.1 uncultured bacterium
GAAGAGAAAAAGCTGCGACTTCTCTAATTCTTTTTCTGTCGGGCATAACGACTCCTGAGAATTTTGTTCTTTCAGTTTATAATATATTAACCATCGTTTCCATAGATAAAAAAAACTCCGGCAAGCTGTTTGCCGGAGTTTTTTGAACTGGATCAATAATAAACGCCACCGTTGCTGTAACCGTCACCGTAATCGCCGTTGTTGTTGCTGCCGTTGTCCCAGCTGTCGCCGGAATCGGTAGAATCGGGGCTTGAATTGTCAGATGAATCTGGATCGGTGTAAGGGCCGCAACCATCGCTGGTGTTGTCGTCAGGAATGTATGGAGTGTCGGTGGCCATGACGGAAACGTCGGCCAGAAATACAAAAAGGACACAAAGAATTATAAAAAATCCACGTTTCATTAATTCCCTCCGAAGATCGATGATGTTCCTTAACTTATAGCAGATAAATGTCGATTTGTAAATGTTACATATTTGAGTTTGCCTGTTTGAGAATGTGGCACCGGATCTCTCGGGAATCTACATGACAAAATCGATCAGCTGGCAACGTTTGCGCTTCGATCTTTTGTCTGTTACAATAAAAGTTTGCCAGAAAAATAAACTAGAAGGAACTGGAATGTTTGTACGCCGCCCATATTTGCTCGTAATTCTGTCTGTACTGGTTCTTGTGAGCTTCAGACTGGTCGTCGGAGCCGAATTGGCTTCGCCAACCTCAGCTTCACTGGCGACTGTCGTGCCTGATCTCCATCCGGCCCGTGCCCGCATCGATGTTGAAGCCGGCAACAATCAGTCGGTTCTTGCCGGTGCAACTGCGAAACCCATTGATTTGAAGGTTCTGGACGTTGACGGCAAACCGATCGTCGGCGGAAATATCATTTTTATCGTTGCTGCAAAGCCTTCTTCAGCAAAGGAATTTGAGTTGCCTGAAAAGAAGGCGGTTACCAATCCAGTTGGCATGGCAACATTCCATCCTGGAAAAATCAACGTACCCGGGAATTATTCGATTCTTGCGATGCTCGAAGGCGACCAGACCGTTTACAACTATATGAACTTCAGCGTCAATGATGAGTCATGGATAATGTATCTTCTTTTTGGCCTGTTCGGCGGTCTGGGAATGTTTCTGTTCGGCATGAATCTCAGTTCCGACGGTCTGCAGAAAATTGCCGGCAAGAAGATGAAAGAGATTCTCGGTGCCTTTACCAACAACCGCTACATGGGTGTTCTGACTGGCATTCTCGTTACGATCGTAACTCAGAGCAGTTCTGCGACGACGGTCATGCTGGTCGGTTTTGTCAACGCTTCTCTGATGACTATCAGTCAGACGCTGTCGGTTATTTTTGGTGCCAATATCGGCACTACGGTTACGGTTCAGCTTATTGCCTTCGATATATCACATTTTGCCCTGCTGATGATCGGCATTGGATTTCTCCTCAAGTTCTCGAAAAACAAGACGATCTTCTATGCCGGTGACATCATTCTCGGTTTCGGTTTTATTTTTTATGGTATGAAGGTCATGAGCACTGCCATGTCCCCGTTACGCAGCTTTCCGGCCTTCAGAGAAATGCTCGTAGCCATGAGCGATTACCAGATCACCGCAATCTTCGGTTCGATGCTGTTCACTGCTGTAATCCAGAGCAGCGGGGCAACAATCGGTCTGGTGGTCGTTTTTGCCAGTCAGAATCTAATTTCTTTGCAGGCTTCAATTCCACTCATTCTTGGCGCCCATACCGGAACCTGTATTACCGGCTGGATAGCTGCTATCGGAGCTTCGCCTGCCGCCAAGAAAACCGCGCTGCTCAACGTTCTTTACAACCTAATCGGAACGCTTGTGTTTCTGCCCTTTCTTTACGAGACGTTCAGTTTCGCCAGTTTCATTCACTGGCTGACTGCACCGTTCTCTGATTCGGTGGCCCGCGAAGTAGCTAATGCGCACATGGTTTCAGCGATTATCAAAATGCTGGTCATGTTTCCGTTCTATGACCGCATAGTCTGGCTGACCCATCTGTTCATCACTGAAGAGGTGACTGAAGAGGCCAACCGTGCCATTCATACGAAATATTTGTCTGAAAGCCTGCTGAAGTCCCCGGAATTGGCTCTTGGCAACGTTGCCCGCGAGATTTCGCGTATGGCGGGGCATGTAGAATTCATGATGGAAAAAGTTCCCGAAATGATTTCCTACGGCCGTGAAGAAACGATAAACGAGGTGACCTTCAGAGAACAGAAGGTAGACAACGCCCAGGAAGAAATTACCAAGTATCTTTCAAGCATGTCTGAGGGTTCGTTGACAGAAGAACAGACGGCGATGATGATGAAATACATGTCGATCATCAATGACCTGGAAGGTCAGGGTGACCTGATTCACAAGATCATCGTGCCGTTTGCCCGCGCCAAAGTGCGTGACGAAATCAGGTTTTCCGAAGAAGGCTTTCGCGAACTGCTCAGCATGTTCGACCGGGTAAACGAGAACTTCATGCTTATCATCAATGCCTTTGCCACCAACAATCTGGAACAGGCCATGCGGGTTCTCAAGTCGGAGCGCACCTTTGATGTGCTGATCAAGCGTCTGAGGACTTCGCATATGCGCCGCGTTTTTCAGCACAAAGTTCAGTCGATCGAAACCTCAACCCTGCACATGGATCTGCTGCAGTGCTTCAAACGCATCAATCTGCATTCGATAGAGATTGCCCGCTCAATCGGCGGCGATCAGCTGATTCAGAAGATGGCTGCGGATAGCGATGCGGAGCAGCATGCCATGGCTGAGCAAGAAGCAGAAAACGTTCTGGCGCAAGTCAAGGCAAAGGTTTCTGGAGTTTTGCCTGCAGATGATTCTACTGGCGGTAAAGGTCCAGAAAGCGAACAGTAGCTCTCATTCAGGAAATCGACAATGAATGAACGAAGATTTTCCGGAGAAATTGCGAAATTGCGTAACCCTGAGCGCCTTGAGCGTCTTCAGGTGAACAGGGTGCTCGATTATACGCTGGCCGGCCTGTATGGAAGAGGTGCTGTTGATGTCGGCACCGGCACCGGAGTTTTTGCAGAAGCCCTGCATGCACGTGGTTTTCAGGTGCATGGAGTCGATTGCAATTCTGACTTTGTCGGTATAGCAAGGCAGCTGGTGCCAGGCGTGGAATTTTCGGTCGCTGCGGCCGAAAAACTGCCTTTTTTTGACCAGAGTTGCGATCTGGTGTTCATGGGGCATCTTCTTCACGAAACCGATGACGCTGAAGCAGCCATGTGTGAGGCTTTCAGGGTTACCAGACAGCGTCTCGCCATTCTTGAGTGGCCATATGTCGATCAGCCGGTTGGTCCGCCTCTGGCACACCGCATTCCCCTCGATAAAATAAGAGATCTCGGCATAAAAGCCGGTTTTACCTCCTGCGATGTAATTCAGCTCAAGGTGATGCAGCTGGTAATTTTTGACCGCTAGATTTTTTTCTTCAACAGCGATGCGGAAAGTCAAACCGTCGGCGGCGATTGTATTGCTCTGATTCACTGTTTTAGAGGTTTTGCGTGCCTGCCCCGGTTTATGATATAACAGCCACAGAAAAAAAACAGGAGACCGTGGCAGATGAACTCATCGGATATCGTCAGGGCAATTGACATTCATAGTTTTCTTGACAGGCTTGAACAAAACAGTTGCATCCAGAATTACTATCGTATCAACCATCTTTCGCCGCAGCAGATCGACACACTGGCTGAACGAATGGCTTCTTCTCTTTTGACAGAGCTTGAAGCGCTGGGCTTGACCATCGATTCCTGAATCGGTTCGCAACTCATTCTTCGAGAATCCGGCTGGCAGCGGTGCAGAATTTTTTAAAAAATTTTTACAGAAGTTTTTGGGGCCGAAACTGGCTTCAGCAAAGCATTCTTTTCGGGGTGGTTGAGAGATACTTCCGCAAAATATGAATTTTAGTAGTTTACCCACTTGTGCATCTTCGGAGTTATATGTATAATCACCTTTGACCAAATTAACCAGGAGGGTTTCCGTGAATAAATCAGAACTCATTAAGGCAATCGCAAAAAAAGCAGAAGTTACCAACGCTAACGCACAGGCCGTTCTCGAAGCATTCGTAGATGCAGTGAAGAATGGTCTCAAGAAGGGCGACAAAGTTCAGCTCATCGGCTTTGGTTCATTTGCTACCGTTAAGCGCGAAG
>CAZPCO010000353.1:0-4152 GCA_964585025.1 uncultured bacterium
AAGGGCCACCGAAACTATCGACCTGCAGGTTGAGCCGTCTGCAACCAGGAGCGGTCTTTTCAGATGCAGTCTTGCGATACTTGAAGGAAAAGGTATGCCAAGACATTCCGTCGGTCTGTATCCTGGTGAATGGCTGGAACTGACTTCCCCACAGCTCACCGCTGCCTCGCGTCTCCTCTATTTCAGGCACTCTCAATCAACATCTCCCAGAACCATCAATGATCTGCGCCTATATTCAGAAAAGGACTATGCTCAGGAGGTAACTGGTATTCTGAATGGTCAGACTCTGTACATAGAACTTGAAGCAGAAGATCTGAACTGGCTGACACGCGACACGAGCATGGTACAGGTTTCGTCAGAAGCAGATTCACAAGGTTTTCCCCTTGCCCTGGCCGAATCAGGCACTCATTCTTCCCGCTTTCGCAATTTCATCAACATCAACCATAATGCATCAGATGCTGGGGCCAGGACTCTCAAAGTGTTGCCGGGTCAGCGTCTCGAAATTGTTTCATTGACCGACCCGTCTGTAAGAGCATCAGTAAGGTATCAGCCCGAAAATGGGCTGCGGCTCGTATCTGCCTATCCGAGTCCAGCGCGCGGCAACAGCATCACGTTCCGCTTTTATCTGAATTTCGCAACCGACGTGCATCTGGAAATTTTCGACACGGCCGGGGATGAAATCAAAGGTTTTCTCATCAGAGGGCAGGCAGGCGAAAACCTGCTGAACTGGAAGTTTCCGGCTCATCTTGCCAACGGGGCGTATTTTTACCGGATGGAAATCGGCAAGGACACTTCGTATGCTTCCGGCAAACGCAAATACCGTGGCAAGTTTGCGGTTTTGCGTTGATTCTGCTATTATCTCACCCGACAATCCAACAACAAGGAGACCGATATGAAGGGTGGATTCAATATGCAGGGCCTGATGAAGCAGGCTCAGAAAATGCAGGAAAAGATCCAGAAAGCTCAGGATGAACTGAAAGATAAAACCATCGAAGCGAGCGTTGGTGGCGGAATCATCAAAGTGGTTTTCAACGGCGCCCAGGAGTTAGTGAAGATCGAAATCAACAAAGAAGCTGTTGACCCCGATGATGTAGAAACCCTTCAGGATCTGGTTTTGTCAGCAGTGAATGCCGGCCTTACCAAATCGAAGGAAATGGTTCAGGAAGAAATGGGCCAGATAACCGGCGGCATGAATATTCCCGGCATGTTTTAAATAAAGAGCCTTCAGGCAAGTCCTGAAGGCTTTTTTATTTCACCTTGTTTATGAAACAGCTGCCAAAGGTTTCGGCCTGGCGATAACCTCGCAGACCACGTGCTCCCTGACGGATTCTACCAATTTCAGCTTTGATGTCGTCACGAAATTTGCTGACGCTTTCTTCAACGAGCTTATCCGATTCAACCAGCCCCTTCAACGCTTCTTTGACCTGATCGCAGTCTGAGGACATTTCTGGAGCAAGCACCGGAAGCGCGAGGAGAATGTCCGTCAAAGTGCCGCAGGGAAAAGAATGCCCCGAAAACACCTGCCCAATCTCGCTTAGCAGTCCATTCGCAATCACATCGAGGTCTTCCATGACCAGATTGCGCTGTTCGATCAGGTTTCTGAAGCCTTCAACGCCGGAGGTTCCAAGAGCGAAGTTTCGATTGGCTTCAGCAAGGGTTTTATAAGCCTGAGCAACGGTTTTCAATTTTTCTCTGATCTGCATAGAACCTCATTTTTTTTCCTGGCTGGCAGTCGGTATTTTCCCTTGAATCTTGTCAAGTTCATCAAACATTGATTGAGAGAAAAGAATAGTTTCTTTGTGTTCTGCAAAAACGGCGTTGCCGCCTCTGTCGACACCCCTGAAGGTCTCAATAATGGAAACTCCGGTCCAGTTGAGCTTTTGCACCGCGATCATAAACTCAAGCGGCCAGAAGAAGCCCTTGAAGCCGTTCGGACTTCTGGGCATATTCTTGTTGCCAATCATGAGAAAGATAGGAAAATCCTTTTCTTCATAGGCTCCGTAAAACCAGTTGGCGTGATCCCAGGCAAGAAATGAGTCTTTTTTGTTGATCGAAAATGAGCGCTTGGCTCTTTCAGTGAAATTCATATTGCCGACGATAATATCGGCACCGTCTGTAGTAGCGAGCTTTTGCTCGATAGTATTGATGGTAAAAGGAATGCCGCGCTTTTCGAAAGCAATGGTTTCAAGTTTAAAAATTGTATTGAACTTATCGATGACGAGGGGCTGACTCTTGAAGCCAAGAGCCATTTTTATCTGCACTTCAAGTCGTTCGTAATCATCCTGCAGTGCCTGGCAGAGCATCTGCAGACTTTCGACCTTTTCCTGGTCGGGTCGGAACTTTGTGCTTTCAAGTTTGAGTTTTTGCCGGTTCTCGACAAGTTCAGCCCGCTGCTTCTTGAGCAGGGCCTGTTCTTCACTGAGAGTGCGTTTCTTGAAGCTTCTTCTGGCAACCTGCACTCCACGGATATCGTCTGCAATCGTACTGATACCCAGCCCGGAACGCCCCTGTTTCGTAACTTCGAGCAGGCGTTCGAGCTCGCCCTGCACCATTTCGGCGGTCGGATAGCGTTGTGCCGGGTCACGCGAGAGCAGTTTCAAAATGATCTGCTCGAGTTTTTGCGGAACAGCAGGATTGAGCTGACGCGGCGGCGGAAAGTTCCACTTGGTCTGCTCAATAAAAACCTGCATGGCGCGTTTGCCCTTGAATGGCAGATGCCCGGTCAGCTTTTCATACATGACGACGCCGTAGGAAAACAGGTCGGACAGATGATCTACCGGCTTATTGGTAAGCTGCTCAGGGCTGGCATAAGCAACGGTGAACATTCCTTCGGCGCTAAGGTTAAGATCGTCATCGCGTGAAGTATATTTGGCGATACCGAAGTCGATCAGGCATGGCTGGTATTCACTGCCGCGCAAAATTATATTATGTGGCTTGATATCACGATGCACAAGGCTTTTCTTGTGAACGTAATTCAAGGCATCCATGCAGCCGATGAACACGTTGAGATATTCTTCCATGGTGGGGAGAGCCTGTTTCACCCCGATGGTGGTCATGGAATTGCCAAGCGGAAAGCTGTCGAGCGACAAGCCTTTCACATAATCCATGATCAGAAAATGAAACTCGTTATGGCAGCCCTGATCGACGAACTTCACGATGTTGGGATGGCTGAGAGCCTTGAGAATTTCGCCTTCCTGCTTGAACTGGGATAAAATTGCCGGAATTTTTGCCACTTCAGGGTCAAGAAGCTTCACCGCCACCATCTTCTCGGTATCTACCTGGTAACCAATGTAAACAGAACCCATGCCACCGCAACCGATCAGGTCAAGCAGGTGGTAGTTCGTTAATTCTGGAGGATTAACGATGGGCATAGAAACCTTTCAGCAGACGGATTTATTTACCTTGGGAAACCAGGAAATCGATGCGTTCCTGGGCATTTTTGGCTATTTTCGAGTTGGGCTTGATGCGGATAACTTCACTCCAGGCCTTTTTTGCCTCTGCCGTCATCTGCTTCTTAAAATAGCTGTTGGCGAGGTAATAATGCTGGTTTTCGTTATCCGGTTTGATTGCCAGCGCCCTTTTATAGGTTTCGATGGCCTTGTCGATGTTATTGTTACTGTAATACATGAACGCAAGCCAGTCGAGCAGATCGACATTATTGGGGTCGCCTTCGAGAAGCTTTTCTACTTCATTGATGCCTTCGCCGGTGCCGGCGGTGTATTTGGTAAGCAGTTCGGCCTCTTCAGCTTTCATGTTACTCTGCAGGTCATCGCCAGAGAGAACCTGTTTGAACCTTTTATGGGTGAGGTCTTTCTTTTCTTCTTCGGGCTGAGCCTTTTTTGGCTGTTCAGCAGGTTTGTCACTGCCGCTGAGCACAAAAACAATGATCGCAATTAATACTACGATGGCAATACCGATTAAAAGTAGTTCCATTTAAAGTTGACCTCCAGATTTTCCTTACTATTTATACTGTAAAACCAGAATAATTACCACTGTTTTCTATACCAAACCCGCATTACCAAAACTGAAAATCATCTTGGCAAATCTTTCAAATGAAAACCGACCGGGAAAATTAACCGGCAGAGCATCTATTTCGGCAACCACTACCGTTGCATTGTCTTTGCCACCAGCATGATTAGCTGCAGTGACAAG
>CAZPCO010000354.1:0-4138 GCA_964585025.1 uncultured bacterium
GGCTGATGCTGCGAATCCATTCTGAGAAGAAAGCTTCGACCTGGCTCTGACCATCTGCCAGATTGTCGATATGCACGGTTCTGATAAACACCCTGATGCGCATTTTTTCTTCAATCTCAGCGCAGTCTGCAATAATCTGCGAACGCAATTCAGGTTTTATCAGCTCAGCATTGTCATCGATATAACGGGCGGCATCAGGAGCCTGAGCCCTGGCAGGGTCGCCGGTCGCTGAAGCCAGGATAGTTTCTGAAGCATTCTGCGCGACACAAAGGCCGGCCGAAAAAATCAGCACCATCATCAGAACAAATCTGACAGCTTTCGCCGGAAAATTCATATTTATACTCGCTGCCCTGTCCAGTATATGAGCATGCCACGGTTTGAGCAGGGCTCAGAACCTTCATGAGAAGTGATGGAACTGAGAAATCCGGCAGGCATTCCCATTCCGCATGCCGGACATGACGGGTTTTCGGTTGCGTAAATAACCTGTCCACGCCGACGTTGTCGCAATTCTTCGTATTTTTCGAGCAATTCAGCTTCAATTTTCAGGCTGACCTGAGAACGCTGGGTCTGTATCAAATCGATTTCCTTGCGCACGCCGGTGATTTCTTCGGCCACTCTCATTTTGACCTGTTCGAGGTGATCGCGTCGCCCGGCAACAACCTTCTGCCCTTTCGCAGTATCGGCTTCAAGAGTTTCGATTTTTTCCATGTCTTCAAGAATCTTGCCTTCTTCTTCACTGATTTTGATGCGCTTTGCGGCAACTTCCTTTTGGATGGCGGTATAACCAGCCGGGGTGATGCCGACACTCTTCATCTTTATCTCGGCAAGACTCACCTGTTGATTGAGATCATTGACTTCACTTTCGGCTTTACGGCGGCGCAATTGAATTTTCTTCAACAGTGCCAGCTTTTTTTCCACCAACTGGGCATCAGCTTCGATTTCATTCTGCATGCGCACAATTTTCTGCTTCTTTTCTTCAATCTGTGCCTTCGCAGCATCAATTTTCAGATCCAGTTCCTGGAGCGGAATAAGCGACTTACATGGTATCACTTGCTACCTCTATACTATTTGGGTGAAATCAATCAGCCTGTAGGTTAGCAGAAGCAACGACGACTGTCAATAAAATCCATCGGGCACTGCGGTCAGATTCAGCATTTGATGAGGGGTTTTGCCATTGACCTGAACGGCAAAAGATGCTATGATGCTATTTCTCATTCAGCTGGAGGTAGTCATGGAGTCAATCCCTACAATCGCAATCGTCGGTCGGCCCAATGTCGGCAAATCATCGCTCATGAACAGAATCGTCGGTTACCGGCACGCCATAGTCGACCCGACCCCTGGGGTAACCCGTGACCGTAACTATGCCGAAGCAGTCTGGAACGGCCGCCGTTTCAACGTCGTCGACACAGGCGGCCTCGACCCTGATGACACCAAAGCATTGATGACCTCGATCAAGCAACAGGTGGATTTTGCACTGCAGGAAGCGGAAGCGATCATCCTCGTCTGCGACGGCCGCGCCGGCCTGGTTCCAGACGATAAACAGATACTCAACTTTCTTCGCAAGCACTGGTCTTCCCACCCGATGTTCGTGGCCATCAACAAACTCGATAATCCCAACGATGAAAATCAGCTCAACGAATTCTACGAACTCGGCATCGACCCCCTGTATCCGATATCAGCTGTGCATGGGCACGGAGTTGCTGACCTGCTCGACACCGTCGTCGAAAAGATGCCCGTCAATCACACGGATGAAGTAGAACCAGACAAGGGTCTGGAAAGAATTGCCATCGTCGGCAAGCCAAACGTAGGCAAGTCGATGCTTTTCAACCGGTTGATCGGCCACAATCGTTCGATCGTCGACAATGTCGCCGGCACAACCCGTGATACCATTCTTTTCAAGCACATCCGTGACGGTAAAACCTACAATTTCATCGACACTGCCGGCCTGCGTCGCCCTGACCGAGAAAAGGACGACGTCGAGCAGTATTCTGTCTATCGCACTCTGGGCGCAATCAAGAATACCGACCTGGCGATTCTGGTCATGGATGCCTCTGAAGGCGGTATCACCTATCAGG
The DNA here is from genome assembly GCA_964585025.1 of uncultured bacterium. Lineage (GTDB taxonomy): Bacteria > Muiribacteriota > Ozemobacteria > Ozemobacterales > Ozemobacteraceae > Rifleibacterium. The sequence continues at coordinate 2,076 of CAZPCO010000354.1, forward strand.
ACAAGCGTATTGCCGGGCGCATCATAGACAGTGGCGCCGGCTGCATCATCGTCTGGAACAAATGGGACATCGCCAGCCATGACGAGCACTTCTGGGCCAAGCTGACCAAGGAAACCAGAGACGCTTTTCCCCTGCTGGAATTCGCGCCAATGATCGCAACTTCAGGCAAAACCGGGCTGCGCGTCAACAAATTGTTCGATCTGATCGACCATGTTCAGGAAACCGGCAGGCGCCGAATCGCACCGGAAATCCTCAAGACGATTCTTTACGATGCAGTTACCATTCAGCCGGTACCGGCTTTCAAGGGCCGCGAAGTCAAACTGAAGTCGCTGCTGCAGCTTGAAGGCCCGCCGGTAGTTTTTAAATTGAAGTGTTCAGAGCCAAAAGGAGTGCACTTCTCCTATCAGCGGTATCTTCTTAACCACATCCGCCAGGAAGAGGCATTTGAAGGCTGGCCAGTCAAACTTGTTACGGGGCACTGAGACATGCCATACACTGCAGCGGCACTGATCGGGTATCTCTGCGGTTCGATTCCGACCGCTTATTGGTTGTGCCTTATCGTTTTCCGGCTGAACATTTTCGAACATGGCAGCCGCAACATGGGCGCTACCAATGTTTTCAGAGTGCTCGGCACCATACCCTTCGCTTTTACGCTGGCAATCGACGTTCTCAAGGGAATGGCTGCGGTTCTGGTCTGCGCTTCAATCTGGCCTGATCTGCCGGCGGTAGTCTTCATAGCAGCTGGGGCAGCGCTTTGCGGGCACACCCTTTCCTTCTGGGTCAAATTCCGGGGCGGGAAAGGCGTAGCGACCGGCCTTGGGGTGTTCATAGCCCTGGCGGGCAAATCGGCGCTTGCCAGTCTTGCGGTTTTCATGATCACTCTGGTTATCAGCCGCATGGTTTCACTCAGTTCAATACTTGCTGCCGCCCTTCTACCCGTCTTCATTAACCGTTTCGGCGAACTCGGGCCAGTTTACAACCCTTACCTCACAGGATTTGCCGCGATAATAGCAGTTTTTGTGATCTATAAACATAAGGCCAATATGCAACGTATTGCCAGAGGTGAAGAAGCAAAACTGGCCTGGCGCCACAAGAACTCTGACACTACTGAAAGCCAGCCGGCAGCGGAGGAAAAAGTATGAAATTTGCGGTAATTGGAGCCGGTTCCTGGGGCACTACCCTGGCTAACCTGCTATGCCACAATGGTCACACCGTCAGACTCTGGGCTCGGGAACCCGAAGTTGTATCCGGAATCAACACCAACAGACGTAATCCCTTCTTTGTCAGCCATCTGCCGCTGCATGAGGGCCTGCAATGCTCCGACGATCTTGGTGATATTCTCAAAAACAGCCGCCTGGCGCTGATCTCAGTTCCATCCGGGTTCATACGATCGGTTATCGAACCTTACAAAGCCGAACTTAGAAACCTCGATGGCATTGCCAACGTCGCCAAAGGGTTCGAGCGTGGCAGCGGCAGGCGTATTTCCCAGGTTATCTGCGAAATACTCGGCGTCGAACCAGAATCTGCCGCCGACCACGTAGCCTGTCTTTCCGGCCCGAACCTGGCAGACGAAGTTGCGCAGCAGAAACTTGGCGCTTCGGTCATCGCCTCCCCAGATGAATCACTGTCGCAGCAACTGCAACAATGCTTTTCAACGCCTTATTTCAGAGTTTATCGTCATTCTGACCGCACCGGCGTTGAACTTGGCGGCACCCTCAAGAATATTTTTGCCATCGGCGCCGGCATCGTCGATGGTCTCGAACTTGGCGACAATGCCAAAGCCGCATATCTCACCCGCAGTCTGCACGAACTGGTCAGACTCGGAACCGCACTCGGGGGCGAGGCGCAGACCTTCTACGGCTTGACAGGGCTTGGCGATCTAATGGCGACCGCATCGTCGCCTCTGTCGCGCAACCACCGTCTCGGCCAGGCAATTGCCCGCGGTGTCAGTCTCAAAGATTTCACCGAATCGACCAAAATGGTGGTCGAAGGGGTCGAAGCAGCAAAAATTGCAAGTGAATGGGGCAAAAAACTAACTCTTCAGCTTCCAATTACCGAAGAAT
>CAZPCO010000355.1:0-2227 GCA_964585025.1 uncultured bacterium
GACCGGGGTATACTAATTTTTTCACAATCAGAAAAGGTATGCTGCATGCAAACATCGGCATTCTGCATAAAAGTTTTCCGGCAGCTGTTTTGATTTGACCGGAGGCTGAAAGAAGAAACGCAAAACTCTAGATGCTGATGCAATGTTTGTCTGACACATGCGAAAGAGGCCAAGAATGAATGAAGTTAAAGCTGGAACCTGGGTTGAAATCGAAAAAATCCTGCTGACGCCCGAAGAGCGTGCGCCGCAGATTCCCGAAGACACGCGCCGGACTCCTTATGTAATGAGAGTTGCCGGTTTTCTAACCGCCGATTCGCTTTATGGCAGTGAAGTTACCGTTAAAACGATGAGCGGCAGACTGGTGAGCGGCACCCTCAAGGTCATCAAACCTCATTACACTCACAATTTTGGCGATACCGTCGAAGAACTGCTGCAAATCGGCCTGGGAGGCGAACTATGAAAAAGGACAATTCATACCAGGCGGTCATGGCCCGCAAAAACGAAATCATGAAATCTTCAATGGGCCTTGACTATGAAGTTTACCGCCAGGGCGAACTGGCGTTCGACTACGAACGGATGATGAATGACTGCGGCTTTTCTCTTGAGGACATCATCAAAATTCAGACCGAAACCAAGGTTGGCAACACGCCGATTTTCGAGCTGCGCAACCTGACCAATGCGGTTCGCAAAATCAGCGCCCCGGGCAAAGGCGCCCGCATCTTCGTTAAAGACGAGGCTGCCAACGCTTCGGGAAGTTTCAAGGCACGCCGGGCCTCTATTTCTGCTTATGTTGCCGAAAAGAAGGGTTACAAAGGCCTGATCGCCGCAACTTCCGGCAACTATGGCGCTGCAGTCGCCTCACAGGCTGCCCAGCGCGGTTTGCGCTGCATCATCGTTCAGGAAGTTTTTGATTCCAAAGGCGTCGGTCAGCCCGAAATCGTTGAAAAAGGCCGCAAATGCGAAGCCTTTGGCGCCGAAGTCATCAAACTTTCCGTCGGCCCGGAACTTTTCTATTATCTGCTGCTGACGCTCGAAGAAACAGGCTATTTCAATGCCTCTCTCTATACGCCATTCGGAATAAAGGGCGTCGAAACGCTGGGATTCGAGCTCACCCGGCAGATTAGAGACATGACCGGCCGTGACCCTGACGCAGTCATGATCACGCACGCCGGGGGCGGCAATCTTACAGGTACAGCGCGCGGGCTTATGGCGGCAAACTGCAACGCCAGAGTAATTGCCTGCTCGGTCGATCTGTCTGGTCTGCATATGGCTTCCGATCATGATTTCAACCGAAAGTCCTTCACGACAGGGCATACCGGGTTCGGCGTACCATTCGCCACCTGGCCGGACCGCGTCGATGTGCCTCGCAACGCTGCCCGCAGCATGCGTTACATGGATGATTACATTCTGGTCAACCAGGGTGAAGTCTTTTACATCACTGAACTCCTTGCCAAGCTTGAAGGCATAGAACGTGGTCCGGCCGGCAACACCAGTCTGACCGGTGCCGTAGCTCTGGCCCGCGAACTCGATCAGGACAAGATCATCGTGGTTCAGGAAACTGAATACACCGGAGCCGGGAAACACCACAATTCACAGCTGTCATTCGCCCGCAAAATGGGTATCGAAGTAAGGCGCGGCAATCCCGAAGAAGGCGTAAACGGCAAAAGCATCGTCATTCCTGAACATCTTTCACAGGTAAAAGGCCGCCACCAGGATATGGAAAAACTGCGCCTGTCATACCTGAAGAATGCTGCAAAGCAACTTGAACCGGCAAAATGGACTGATGCCGACCGAAGTTTTGTCGCCGCCGATGTCAAAAAAGATCTTAAATGGCTTGATAATGCTCTGAAGCAACTGTAAACGGCTGTTAAAAAGGGCTGTTTCACCATAGTGAAACAGCCCTTCTGCTTCTTATGAATCAGGAAACGGAAGCATCGACCGCTGCCGGCGTTCTTCGTGTCGCAAGGCCAAAGCCGACGACAACCCAGCCGGCAATGATACCGGAAGTGGCAAGAATTGCCGGGTTGTTCGCCATACTGATGAATGGAAGCGTTGCCGAAAACTTATAAATGATTGCCGGCAGGAAATAGAAAACAGTTGAAGCAATGACACCGGCGGTGACGATCTCGCGGGTGACCGCAGGCAAAAACAAGCCGCAGGCAATCGGCAGAAAAGTTGCTGTGAAAAGCAGGTATACACCATACTGAGCAAATATCGCTACCGAACC
>CAZPCO010000355.1:2237-4117 GCA_964585025.1 uncultured bacterium
GATCGAAAGAGCAACGCAACCGATTCCGACGACGACAAGAGCGATTTTTCCGAAAAGCAACGCCTTTTTGAGCTCAGCTTCACGATTCTCGGGGCTGCTGATCGGCCTCAGCGCCAGATAGATGTCGCTGGAAAAAATTGCCGACAGTGCCAGCAGCAGACCTTCGAGGGTCGAAATGCCGGCGCAAAGCAGACCAATACTTATTAGAACCTGGGTTGCCGACCCGAAATTCATAGCAATATAAGTCGGCACAACCCTGTCAATTGCGGTGAGCTGCGGCAGGGTGACTCTCGCGTAAAGACCGACGAGCATCACGGAAACAAACACCATGCCGGCAAGAATCGCAGTGACCAGATAGGTTTTGATCTGGCTTGCATCTTTGAGCAGAAAAGCTTTTCCGAGAATGTGCGGCTGACAGACGATCGCCAGACCGACCAGGAAATTACAGAAGAACACCTCAAATATATTGCGGAAATATAAGGAAGCAGGGTTAGCAAGCGACGTGAGACCCGGGTCGATGGCTGCCAGCCTGGCAAACAAACCTTCGCCGGACATGAAATGCTCATAACCGCTGAAGATCATGATAAAGGCAACCAGAAGCATTATCAACGCCTGGATTGCGTTGGTATAGGTCGAAGTGTTGGCACCACCCAGCAGGGTGTAAGAGAACACAAAAGCCATTATTCCGACAACAAGCCAGGTGGTTGAACTCAAATCACTCATCTGCAGCAGACTGAAAAGAGTCAGCGCAATCGCAACTGCGATAAGAACGATGAAACTAACCAGACTCAGCGATATAAATGCGAAGAACAACCGCAAACCCTTTGATTCATAACGCGCTCCGATCCATTGCGGAATCGTCAACGCCTTAACCTTGTCGCCCACCTTCATAAAAGGACCGGAAAGCACGATCGGGCCTACCATGATTCCCAGGCCGGCAGCAAAACCCAGACCCAGAAGTGCAGAAAAACCATAATGGTAAACAAGTCCTGGATTGACAACAAAGGTTGCTACACTTGTCAATTGTGCGGTCAACGAAAGACCGACCCAGAATGGCCCGATATCCTTGTTGCCAACGGCAAAACTTGCCAGATCTTTTGTGCGGCGCATCCCGCGAATGGTTAAGGCGAAAGTGACGACAACATACAGAATCAACGCAGACCAGACCAATGTTTGATGGCTCAAAACTTGAACTCCCTTGCTGTTTTATTTATGCTGCAAGAATAACATTTTTTGCTGCGACGCGTCAAGCAGTTTTTCTGTTCTTTTGCCAGACGGAATGCTAAAATATGAATGCTGACCCAAGTTCGTCGCCATTATGGCAGACTCAAGGTCATCATGACAAATTGCACCCTGCGAAAAGCAAGCTTTGAACCGATCCAACCCGGGCCGCCGCGTCGCTTCGCTTCTCGAAGCAAGGATTGTGAATAGCTTCGCTGCGCCAGCAATGACAGCATAAAAGCAATGCTGATGAAACGGAATCGGAGTTATCTATTTTTCGCCAGACCCGGAAGGCAACCGAAACTTCCACCTGGAAAACATCAGGAATGAATCATTGTTCAATTAACTCAGGAAACAACTATGGCAACAACACAAAACCGTAATTTTCTCGTGGGAATATTGCTGCTGTTGTTGCTGCTGCAAAGCAGCAACATGCTTTACAGTTTCATACAGGTATCTCCGGCCTTTGCAAAGTTAGGCCCGGTAATGAAAGTCGCAATTTTCGCCATGCCGGTGGCAGTCATCTATTATTTTGCCGCGCTGGCATTCTTCTTTCTGCAGGAAACAAATCCAGAAACAACCCCAGGGCAGCTGCTTATCGCCGGCAGAGCTTTTAGACCCAACTGGTCACCAACCAATCATGTCGTTCTGGCAACCTT
>CAZPCO010000356.1:0-1402 GCA_964585025.1 uncultured bacterium
GAAGCCAGGCACACCACCTCGATCAGATTCTGATAAACGGTGAGACGATCGCGGGCACCGGTGTTCTTCAAAACCTTGCGCAGACTATCTTCTCTGATTTTGTATGCCAGATCGCGCCATTGCTGTTTCAGCGAAAAATAGTCCTTTTCGGATGGCATGGCATGATCGAGATAATCACAAAGAACTTTGAGCGCTTCAACCTGTTCATTCTTGCTGAGAAGAACCTTGAACAGAGAAAGGCGATATTCGGCGGCATCCTTGCTGTCAGGATAGCGACTGATGAACTCAGACATCATCTTGTTGGCTTTTTCAGGGTCAGAGAGATCTTCGTTATAGATTCTGATGCTGTCTTTCATTCCCTGCATGGCCCAGTAGCTGTCTGGATAGATCGAACCGAGCTGCTCGAAGATCGCCAGAGCTTCGACCGGGTTTTTCAGATGCAGAGCCTGCAGGTTGCCGATACGGTATCTGACCTCGTCGATGCGCCCCCAGTCATAGAGAACATCGAGATTCCAGGATGATTTAACTGGTGCGAACCTGATGAGATAACGTTGATAAAGCTTCAGAGCCTCATCATACTGGCGCAGATCATCATCGGTAATGACCGCCACCCTGAACAGGGCTTCTCTGAAAAGACCGCTTTCAGGGTAACTTGCGATAAACTGCTCATAAAGCTGCAACGCTTCGGTCATTTTATGGCTGCGGTATTTTTCGAAAGCCATATCGAAAAGCAGATCACCGGCGCTGACTCCAGGTGCAGTTCTTGCTAAAGCGGCCGCAGTTATCGGGTCTTCGACCGGTTTACTGCGCTCCTTGTTGAGACCTTCGACCTTGCCGTAAAAATAGCGGGCCCGTTCGATATTTTTCAAGCGGAACTCACATATGTAGCCTGCCATTCGACACGCAAGCATACCCCAGTCGATTTCTTCATCGCGGGCTTCTCGGCGCCTCACCAGCGAAATTGATTCAGAAGCCACCAGATGGGGGGGTGTATCAAGAACCGTCTGGAGAGTGCTTACAGCAGCCTCAGAATCATTCAACTTCTCATCGAGAAGCTGGCCCTGCAGTATGCCGGCAACGCGGTACCCGGCAAGACTGTCAGTTTTCTTCCGGAAAACTGTATAATTGTCGAGAGCACTTTTGTAATCGCCATCCTTGAGATAAAAATGCCGGATGACGGCTTTGATAAATGCAGCGTCAGCTGTCACCTGATCGCCTTCTGAGATTTTATCGACAAAGGGGACCGCTCTGCCGGGGTTATTGAGGTCAAAAGCATGCAACATGGCAATATGAAGATTAGCCAGATTGGCAGCTTCTACTTCGGGAAATCTGGAAATTTCCTCCCAGGCTTCGAGAGCCCGCATGGCAATTTCGAGATCGTAACCACGTTCGAAGCCCATCA
>CAZPCO010000356.1:1412-4113 GCA_964585025.1 uncultured bacterium
ATTCGATGGTCTCAGTATCAGGCTTTTCGGGAAACCCTTTGTAATAGCGTTGAAATGCGCTCCAGATATCTTTTACCGCGGTAAGATTGCGGCCCAGCAACTGCGCCCTGGCAATCTTTGCTCTTACCAGATAGCTGCGGGCCGGCAGAAGAGCAATGAGCTCATTCAGGTCTTTCAAAGCGGCCGCATAATCTTTCTGTTCTTTGAGGATATCGGCATTCAGGAGCAGAGACTCCCATAGGAGTCTTGGATTAACATGCTCTGACCGGCGCAGAGTTTTGAGAAACGCAACAGACCGTTCTGGCTGCTTCAGTTCGCGATAATGATGAGCGAGATACAGCCAGCCTTCTCCGGCCTGGCGGATATCATTGGTGGCGACATATTTCATGACTTCGCGGCGCAGTATTCTGTCCTGCTCTGCAATTTCATCTTCGCTGAGAGTTATCGCCTCTGTTTTTTCGGGCTTTTCGGCAGTTGAAGCCTTTTCTTCATCTTTGCCGGCTGTTCCAGATTTGGAAGCCTTATCTGGCCTCTTCTCTGGTTTCCCGGGCTGCAAATCGCCCGGATCGGCTGAAATGGTTGCCGGGGGACTTTTTAAACCGGGCTCCGGCGGGCGTTCACCAGTTTCGGCAAAAACCATTTCTGCTGCCAGAAGCAAAACAATCAGAAGCAATTTACGGGCAAAATCAATTTTCATAATTAATGTTTCTCTAGCTGTTAAGGCGTTTGGGCATAACTATATCAGATATCCCGAACCCCGGACAACACAAAGGCAAAATTAACGGGCAAAAATAAAAGGACTGCGCCCGGAAAGGGTGCAGTCCTCTGCTGGTTTAACAGTTAATCAGTCTTTCCATCCGAGGAGGAAAAAGGCTTCATCGAGTTTGTCGACCGTGGTACCAACCATCATCGAGTCGAGAGCTGCAGCCTTGTTGATATAGATTTTTGCCTGTTCCGAATCGCCGGCCAATGCATAAGAAAGAGCTGCCAGTCCGTGAACTTTGGCGGCACTTAGTGCCAGACCAGAATGAATGGGTGCAAACTTTTCAGGAGGCATATTGCCAAGCAGTTCAGCGGCTCTGACATAGTCGACACTCGTCTGATGTCGATAAATCAAGGCGCCTGCCAGACCCACCTTGGCTTCATTGTCATTTTCAGCGGCAATCTCGAAATATGGAATCGATTCAAGAATCTTGCCTTCCTTCGAAAGTGCCCAGCCCATACCATTGTAAGCCGAAACACGCTGGCCGGAAGTCAGATTTTCAGACATAGCCTGCTCAAAATTTGTTTTGGCAGTCGAATAATTGCCCAGTTTGATATTATCCCAGCCCTCGTTGATCAGTTTGTCTGCGACGAGCAGACTGCTGGTGCCACCGCCACTGCTGGCGCCACCGCAGTTCTGAATCATTGGAAAGGTCATGAGAACCACAAACAGCAGGAAAAATTTGGCTCTTTTCATTTTTAGGCTCCGTTATCAGCGCAACACCGCGATTTTGCGGCGTTCTTTAGCTGTCTGACCGGCAATACCGGCATGAAATTCGGCAAAATACACCCCATTGGCAATCGCGGAACCTTTGCTGTTCGAAAGATCCCAACGGGTTTCATAAACACCACTGCCACGATGCTGCAGCGGCACTTCAAAGACCTTATGACCGCTGACATCGTAAATCTTTACCGTAACCTGAGCGTTGGCACTTGCAGGGCCGGTAAAGGCAGCCCGCAGAGTCGCGAAGTTCCGCGCCGGATTCGGGTAGGAGACGATCTGAACAAGAGCATTTGGGGCTGAAATCTCAGCTCTGACACTGGCACTTGAACGATTACCGGCATTGTCGGCAATCTCGACGCTGAGTTCACGACTTCCCTCAGAAAGAGAAGACGTATCAACAAGAATTGCCCCTTCGGTGGTCAGTTTAACCGGCAGACTGCGACCGCTATGAACTACTTTCACCGAATCCGGGTCGATGCCACTGCCGAGATCATCTGCAGCGATGAGGGTCCAGCCGGAAGCATGTGCTTCGGCAGTCGATACGATGACCGGTGCAATCCTGTCGAGGGCTACAAAGACGCTGCCCGAAAAATCGATCTGGCCGCTGGCTTTGCCATCGGCAACAGTCACCGGGCCAACCCATTTATGGCCGGATGAGGTGGCACGATACAGACCGGCACCGGAAAAATCCGAGCCAGTGGCACTGCTGAGCGGAATACTGATTTCAATTGCCTTGTCGGCCTTTTCAACAGGCAGAGCAAGATCGACATTGTGGCTGACGCGACTGATTCCGACATACGAAACCGGGTTTTCCGGCGCAGCCACGATAACCGTGCCACCGCTGCGCAATGACCCGGCCGGAACATGCAGAGTGACGAATGAGGCAGACAGAAGCCCCTGACTGTTGGGAGGATAATAGACAGCAGAGAACTTAAGCTGATTCGAAAGAATTACCCCATCGGCATTGGTGCCATTGGCGACAATGATGCCTTCACCTGATTCTTTGAGGGTGTAGTTAGCCATGTAGGTGGAATCGTCGATTGGAGTCATCGTCAGATAACCCTGTTCGCCTTCGTAAGTCATCTGCAATCGTGGTTCGGAAGAAAATTTCTTCTCGGTTTTAACAATTATGTGCAGCTGATTTTCAAAAGTCGGGTTCGGGAAAATAGCGACTTTGAGGTATTATATTTCTTTCTGAAGGATTCCGGGATGAGC
>CAZPCO010000357.1:0-4111 GCA_964585025.1 uncultured bacterium
CTTTTTTCCTACTATGATGATCGGGGGCAATTGATCGTTGTCGACAGCCTCGAGCGCATTCCCGAGAAATTTCGCGACCAGGCTGAACAAAAATTCATCCCATCCTTCAGAAGTAAACCACCTGAACCGAAGTCGGCAACGGCATCTGACAGACCCGAAGGCAGTGAAGCTGCAATCAAGGTAATATCGGCACCAGAAATTCTTTCTTCAGGCCCCTCTCAGACAGATTTCGATGTGACTGTCATGGATCCGCCCCCGGAGAGAGAGCCACCAGATCCGGCTTTTGCCACAGCAACGATAATAATTGGTGATATCGATAAAATTGTCGCAGGCTATGAACATGTGTACAGCCTGGCTTTCAATTATTCAATCCAGCATCCGGCTGTTTTGCATCACCATATGATCAATGTAAATCATTTGCGGACCATCGGTAATCCTGGTTCGCTGGTTTTTCGCGAGCCGAACACCTGGGCTGTCGAGGCTTCCATGGCGATAGAGAGATTGCGAACCATTCAATACACCGTTTCAGCCTGGCTGGAAACTGGTGGCAAGCCGTTGCTTACAACTTTGCCAACTTTAACTGAAGCTTCAAGACGCCATTGCAGCTATATTACCGCTATGCTGGAGAAGTTCAGACAAGAGTCAGAAGCCCTGGCCGAAGAGAGATACAAAAAGGCCGAAGCAGCCTGGCGCGAAAAACATCGGAAAAAGCGGCAATGATTGTCGGTCGTTGCGGCAGAATGCTGTTGAACACTTTCAAGGTTGCACAGCCTGCCGGGATGGATTAAAGTATAGGGCATGTCACCCGAAATACTGGAACATTATCGTTATGAAACTCTGGCACGGTCAGATGGATACCGTTTTATTGCCGGCGGCGACGAAGCAGGCCGCGGACCGTGGGCCGGGCCTGTCTGTGCGGCTATGGTGATTTTGCCGGAACATTGCCGCATCGCTGGCCTGGATGACTCGAAAAAGCTGAGTCGGGCGAAGCGCCAGACACTTTATACCGAAATCACAACTCGTGCCCTGACCTATGGTATCGGCTGGGCAAGTGCCGAAGAGATTGACCGCATCAATATTCTCGAAGCTACCAGACTCGCATTCAGCCGAGCTTTTGAGCAGCTGAATCCGGTGCCGGATTATCTGCTTCTTGATTTTATCAAGCTTCCCTGGTTGCGACTGCCACATCAGGCCTTTGCCAGGGGTGAATCAATAAGCGCCTCAGTAGCTGCCGCTTCAATTCTGGCCAAAGAATCACGCGATCGCCACATGGAAGAACTTGCCCGGCAATTCCCCGACTATGGCTTTGAAAAACATATGGGCTATGGAACTGGCGCCCACCAGAAGGCTTTGCAGCAGTTCGGGCCATGTACCCAGCATCGGCGATCTTTCAGGCCGATAAAGGCATTGCTCGATGGGCAGCGTGTTAATGAAACTCTCCAGTTCTGATCAGGTGAGAGCAGAAGTCGTTGCCAGCGAAGGTGGCCGTTCTCTGGTGATGGTTAATGGCCGACCAGTGCATGTTGCCGGCGATTATCAGGCCGGACAACAGATCAATGGACAATTGGCTGCCACTGATGGCGGTTTTAAAATCATCGCAGCAGATAATTCCGCCGGAGTGTCAGCTGAAAAGCTGTTGCAGAATGCTGGCCTGCATGAAGCCGGGCAGGCTTTGGCAACTGCCATGAAAAGCTATGGTGTGCCGGTAACCGGTGAAAATTTGCGGCTGGCTGCTGAAATTATCGGCAAACTGCCTCAAGGGGCGGCAAATCTTGAACTTGTCGCTCTGCTTCTGGCCAGAAAGCTGCCAATTGGGGCTGCTCCGCTGCTTGAAGCCTATCTTGGCGGGCAGTTGAAATTTTCTGGCCTGTTTGCAGCTCTGGAAAAGTCTGTTCAGACAGGCTTACAGGCTTCCTGGGGCGAGGGCAGGCTGATCGAGAGGTTCCTTGAGATGCTTCGCGCCGGTGCAAAAGGTGAAGCGGCCGAAGTCAGTCGTCTCAGCAAAAATGTCGACGAATGGGTTGCCGGTCTCCAGTTGCAGGAAGTATTCACTGCTTCTCCAGATGGCAATCAGGAAGGCCGGCTCTATTTTCAATGGCCTATTTTCTGGCATGGTCAGGATATTCCCGACACCCTCGAAGGCGAAGCTTTCATTCCATCAGGTTCTGACAAAGATCAGGGATTCAGTCTCCGTATTCTCGTCAACCCCCCTTCGCTCGGCCAGGTTGAAGTTGCCTTGAATCAGCAGCAACGAAGTCTATGGGTTCATTTCGGTGTTTCAGAACCAATGCTGAAAGTTTTTCCGGAGATATTCAACCCTATCCGTGAAAGCCTGATCGCTGAAGGTGATTTTGCTGACGTAAGACTGACTATAGGAAAGGTACGGCTTCTCAATAATTTTTTCAGCAGCAGAGAAGAGCCGATTGCCGCGAAAGTAACGGCCAGAATCGACCTGAAAGCCTGATTTTACGAGAAATAGATGGTAAAGAAAAACGTTAAATACGATGATGTAGCGGTTGCAATAAAATATGCATTCGGCCAGGCAGGCGAGGCCCCTAAGGTTGTCGCTTCCGGCCGTGGATTCATTGCCCGTCAGATCGTTGAACTGGCTGAGAAGAATGAGGTTCCGACCCATGAAGACGGTGCTCTGGCTGAGTCGCTGGCAAAAGTGCCTGTCGGGGTTGAGATTCCGTCAGAATTGTGGGGTGCGATGGCAGAAATTCTGGCACAGATCTATCTTCTTGATCGTCGGCAGCGAGAATGACCAGCGCAAAACAGCAAATCGGCAGTCATGGCGAAGATCTGGCTCTGGCCTTTCTGCTGAAACTCGGTTATATTCTGGAAATTCGTAATTTTCGCAGTCGTGGTGGTGAAATTGATCTGGTCATGCGTGACGGCAACGTGCTCGTCTTTGTTGAAGTTCGCACCAAAACAGTTTTTCAGCACGGCTCGCCTTTAGATACCATCGATTTCAGAAAACGCCGGCAGATTGAGAAGACTGCCCGTCTTTATCTTGCCCGACATAAAATTGGCGAAGAAACCTTCTGTCGCTTTGACGTCGTCGGGGTAAGTATCGTTTCAGGTTCGCCCCCGGTGGTCGAACACATTCCCAATGCTTTCATGGCCGGAGAATAGGCGGTTGTCTTTCAGAGCAAAGTGTCATGCCGAAGGCAGAGCATTTGCGTGCCATTCCTGTAGCGCAAGGCCGGCCAAAACCAGTTCCGGGCTAATCCCGGTTCCGCAGAAATTGCTTCAGGGCTTTGCCCCTGGTAATGATATTTTTTGTAGAGAATTGCTGATTGCATGGATTCGGTATTGACTCGTGCATTGCGCTGTACTAGAATCAACTGGCAAAATAACGAGGCGCCGGGTATTTAACCAGTTAAGTTTGGTGGCCGGTCGGCCGATGATGTAGGTAAAATCTTATTTCAGGTGAACTAATGAAACGATTAGGACTGATGGTTCTTATGCTTTCTTCCATGGCTCCTGCGGTCTCTGCACAGCAGGTCCCCCGGGGTGCTGAAAAAACCGAGGCAATTATCGTCGAAGCCGAAGAGGCCGACAAACTCGATAAAACGAGCCCGGATTATATCCGGCGGCGTCTTGCCGAACTTGAAAGAACGCTTTATGAAAAAACCCGTCGCGAGGTCATCACTGAAAAAACAGCTGCAGTTCCGGCTAAAGATACAACTGCCAGCAAGTCTTTTTATAATGAAAAAGATGAATTGACAGCAGACACAGAGCCGGTACTCGACGAATTTGAAGTTGAGAAAGAAGTTCAGAAGCGTCTTGCCACCGAAAGTCTTCTGAAAAATTTTGGGCGTGAATTCTTCGAACAGGGTGAAGTGATCAAGGCCAGCCTGTTCTCTGGACTTGCCCCGTCAAATTACCAGCTTGGGCCCGGCGATGAACTTAAAATCATCATCTGGTCAGAGCTTGGCGATGAAACTGTCTATGACGTTCAGGTCAACCCTGAAGGTCAGGTATATGTGCCGATAATTGGCGTTCTCGGCGTCAGCGGTCTGACAGTCGGCGAATTCGAACAAACCGTTCTTGGGCAGCTTTCCGGCAAATTCAAGCATTTCAAGGGTCAGGCGACCCTCACTAAGGT
>CAZPCO010000358.1:0-4109 GCA_964585025.1 uncultured bacterium
TTGGCGTCATAATTAAAGTCTTTCGATCTTATTCTCAATGAGCTTCAGGCTACTTGTTTCGCCTGCCCTGCCGTGGCAGGAAGTTCATCTTATCAAATTCACCCTCGAAGTGTCAACTACTTTTTTATTTTTTTTCTGGCTTTCTAAATCATTTGTAAAACATTTCGAATGCATTGCACAGAAAGCGCACAGTGAACAGCTTTATAGCGCTTTTCGCTATCGACAGACAGGTAGTAAAATGTACATGCAAAATCTAGAATATCGTATTGACTGGTTGCGGCAGATGCAAAACAGCCATCGCAGGTTCGACGGCCATAATGAAGCAGATTCTATTCTGGCCAGTCAGTGGCCATCACATGGAAAACCTGATTCCGATTTTATGTTAACCACCAGCAGCAGGCTTTAACAGTTCAGATACGACACTCTGGAGATCCCGGCCGCTGAATGGCTTCTGCAGGCATCTGTCGAACCCAAATTCCTTGAACGAAATTGTTACCGGGTTATCCGAAAATCCGGTACAAAGAATTCCCTTTGCATCCGGATCGATATCTTTGATTCTCTGGAAGGCCTTAAGACCTGCCAGGCAATCTTCCTTCAAAATCAGGTCGAAAATAACCGCCGAATATGCAACCCCTGAAGTGTTGCCGGCTTTGAATTTTTCTACCGCTAAACTTTCAGACTCGACAACATCGCAGATGAAGCCGGCTTTACCAAGCACAATCGCCATCATGCTTGCAACCAGTGCGTCATCTTCAACAATAAGCAACCGTTCCGCCTTTGCCATAATCTCTCCGCGCACATTATTTTTACATCTGCCAATCCTATCGTCATCATGCTTTTAAAATTAAGCAACCAGCAATCTGAAATCTGAAATTTTTCCCCCGATCTGCTATAATTCGGTAATGGATGCGAAAGCCGAATCAATAAATGCATTTTTATCCAGCACCAGACAGTATCTGCAGATACTGCAGACGAACATGCCCCGGATCGCCTCTTTCCGAAATGATTCAGGCGCCACAGATGACAGCCTGAGTTTCGAAATTCTGCAGTCGATACCATTGCAAATAAATGAGGTTGCCAGTCGCCCGGTAATTTCTGTCGCTTTCTGCGGCCCGAGCGGCGCCGGAAAAAGTACGGTCTTCAATCTTCTCACCGGATTGAAAGTGCCGGCGGGCGGTGCTGTCAGACCGACCACTCATGCCTCTCTCGCCGCTATGCCTGCCGAAATCAGCAAATATGTCGAGCTCGACAATCTTTTTCATGGATTTGAATTAGCCAGCCTGACCGACCCGGCAGAACTGAAGAATCATGGAGTCACCGCCAGAAAACTATTTTATACCAGCTACGAAAGCGCTAATTTCACCGATAACCTCTGGCCATGCCTTATTGATATCCCAGATTTCAATACAACGGAATTAACCAACTGGGAAAAGGCCGAACAGATGATTCGTCGCGCCGACTCTATAATTTTTACCGTCTATCATGAAGCATACAAGGATATGCGAACCTTCGAAATTTTAAACAAAGTTCTCCAGATTGCTGGAAACATTACCTGGCTGCTCACCAAGCTAGACCCGCTCAATGCTGCTGCCAGTGCTGCGGAAATTCGCGCCGATCTTATCAACTGCGCAGAGAAGAGGCCGGAGTTTCTGACAAGGCGTGCCGATGGGCAAACCTTAATCGAATTTCTTTCCGGTTGTGCCTTTTATTACAGCCCATATTCTACCAATCTTTCTTTAGCAGAAATTCAACCGGTTGAAAATGCTCAGGAAAATTTTGTCTCGCACATTTTCAGTCAAAAAGGCCTTGAAGTTGCGTTGCGACGTCAGCTGCAAAGTATAAAAACTGGCGTCGACAGCTGTGAATCAATATGTGTGACAGCGGAACTCGAAAGACAAAAAGTGCAGAGCGAAGTACAGAGCTGCGAACAGTTGCTGGCCAGTGCGGCAAAGGACATTACCGGTGAAGAATTCCCGGTTTTCCGAATCCTTGAGTTGATCCGGAAACAACTTGAAGAGCATCGGCCGTCATTTTTGAGAAGAGCTCTGCAACCCTTTCTCATGCTTGGTTCAGGAATCATGAAAGCAATCACCTCGGTCGGTTCTGCCATGTCAGGAATGAGCAACCAGAGCTTTTCTGGTGAAATCAAGCGGCGCGATCTGCTTGAACGAAAAAGACTTCACCACGCGGCAAATCTGCTGGTTGAATTGTGGAGAAAGCAGCCATATCTCGCCGGATTCACTTCTGAGCAATGCTCAGCCGCGACTGAAGCCGTATGTTCAGCAGAACTGCCCCCAGTTGACTTAGAATGGGAAAAAACGGTAAACGAATCACTGCAGAAATGGCAGACCGGGAACAAAGATTTATGGCGCTGGATGAACATTATCGATGAATTGTTCATGTTATTCGGTTTTGGCCTGGTGGTAGCTGACTTTTTTCTGGATGGTGGCGTCGGCACCCTTGGTGTGGTCGCAGTAGTTGGTGGCAGCAGTGCTGCCGGCGGCCTGCTCATGTCATTATTCAACAATCTTGGCTTGAGCCGTGAAATAGTCGATGCGCACAGCAACTGGAAAAAACTGCGCCAGGCTTCTTATGTCAGACATCTTCGCGAAAAACTGGCAGGCCCGCTCTTTTTTGACAAACTCCAGAACAAGATGACAAGCTTGTCACCAGATCTGATAACCAGCTGTGAAAACGCCTGTCGGCAATTAAAGGAAATATGCAGAATTCATGAAATCAGATAAATCAGCCCTGGTAAGGGAAAAAGCCCGCAATGTTTTGATGAAATGTGAAGATCTGAAAAGCAATGAAATGTTTTTCCTGTTGAAGCGCAATCTAGAATGTGCTCTGACTGCCGACAATGATGAAACTTCAGTGCCGGTTGTCATTTCTTTGTCAGGCGGAACCGGAGTGGGAAAATCATTCATTTTCAGCACCCTTTGCTCAACACCTGAAATAAGCCCTTCTTCAGGCTCTGTAAGGGGATTCACCCGCAATCTTTATATTTCTGGCACTGAAGAAGACTTGAAACTTCTCCCCTTTTCGCGTGAAGAAGCTCACTTTCTTCCCGGCCTCATACCCGGAGCTGTTCTGATCGACACCCCAGACCTTGACACCATTGACAGTAACAACGCCCGCATTGCTCAGGAAACCATATCGTTATCAGATATTATCGTCTGTGTGACAACCCCAGACAAAAGGGCTAATTTCAGCGTTCATAGAAGTATCATCGAGTGGGCATCACGCAAGCGATGGTTCTTTGTGATCAATAAAACCGATACTGCCGCAGACGTAGATACAGATATTCTTAAGGCCGAACTGGCGCTCAGACTCGAACATCTTGGCTTTTCGGTCGACAAAGCGGCTCTTTTTACCTTCAGCGCCAGAAATGCGGAATCTGAGGAATTCAGACGTTTTCGAGACACTATTTTTTCACAACGCACCGTCGCTCACAGCCGTATTCTTAGAGAAGAAGCAGAAATGCGGCGCTTTCTTCACGCCGCCAATGCAGGGAACACGACGAGCGAGATGCTGAAGCTTTTTCAGGAACTCACTGCGTTTCGGGCCAACCTCAACGAAAAGATTCTGATGCGCACCCAGGAAATTGTCTCCTCCCCTGCAATTTGCGGTCTGACAAACGATTCACTAAGATCTTCACTCTATCGTGAGCTGGCAGGAAACGGTTCCTTTTTCCTGTTTCCCTATTTTGCGGTGATTAACTGGCTGGCGCCTCGTGTGTCACCAGAGTCGACCGAGCAGTCAGTAAAAGCCGCACTGAAAAGCGATTTTAAGCTGTCAGACTGCCAGATCAGTGCCAGACGCTTTCTCGAAGATCGTCAACTTTTCACTGTTTCGGATACAATCGAAAATTTTATCAATGTTCACGACAACCAGGGAGAAATAAGCCTGCAAATCATTGAAGAGGCCCAAAAAAAATCTGAAACAGTATTGTTGCGCTCTTATATAGTCTTAGGTAATATCCTGCCGTTCCTGGTAATGCTACAAACCCTATATCGATCGACGATAAGCTGGGCTAATGGTGTCTGGCTTCCCGGTGATTTTTTCCTTCACGCCCTTTTTCTTATGGTTGTTGCCACGATCCCAGGATA
>CAZPCO010000359.1:0-4083 GCA_964585025.1 uncultured bacterium
GGCCTTACCTGGGAGAAGTGGCGAGTGGCAGGGATCCGAGACCTTTTCATAGACCGCAACTACATCTGGGCAGCAACCAACGTCAGGGTGCGCCGCATGCGCATCGATCACAGCGATTATTGACGCAGGCATATGGCCACATTTCCTGGCCATAAAATGTAAAATACCCCCCTCCCGGGAATCGCCAGGAGGGGGGATAAATGCTGGTCGTCGCTCTCAGCCGATTATTTTGTCAGGTCGAAGCGGTCGAGATTCATTACTTTGTTCCAGGCAGCGACAAAGTCAGCGAGGAATTTTTCCTGAGAATCGGCGCAGGCATAAACCTCTGCAATTGCCCGCAACTGCGAGTTCGAGCCGAAAGGATTGAAATCCAGTCCTTTAGTGTCTGTCAGTGCCCGATTTTTTCTCTTACCAGCGCCAGGCTGGCGATAAAGTTCTTCCTGGACGGCGAATCAGGGGTTTTCATCGCCTGCCGCGAGTATTCGGCCAGCTGTTCGATCAGGGCGCTGCGCTCGGCCCCGTCGTTTTCGCCGAAATAGTCGGCAGTGATGTTTTCGGCCACATAGGCCAGGATTTCATTGCCGGCATCCAGAGCCCCGGTGATATGCCTGCCGCCGGGAAACCTTTTGATATAACGCGCATGCGAGTTCTCGAATCGCGACATCAAAGCCACAGGATCGCCCTCGGTTTCGCCCTGCTGCTGCGCTGAGGTGGCTACCCAGGCGATATCGTCGGCCGCATCTGGAAAAGCGGCATACTTGTCGACGAGTTTCCAGTAAGCTTCAGGCTCGACAAAATGCCGGCCGGCGCATTCATGCATATAGACCAGCGACTGGTTTTCGTCTTTGGCCCGATGTTTTGCGCCGGGTTCCTTCTCATCGTTCCCGAGCTGGGTGAGAACCGCTTCGATCGACTCCAGAAAAGCCAGTTCGATGCGGGCGGCGTCAGCTGAAAAGGAGGCGATTTTGAGCTGGGCGGCGGCAAAATCGTAAACCTGTGATGCATCTTCGAGCTTCAGCTTGTCGTTCTGCAGACGTGTAAAAATCAGGTCTGCCGCGGCGCTGGCGCGCCCGGCATCGTTGAAGGTTCTGGTAAAACCGCCAAAAACCCAGCCCTGCGAGCCTTTTTCCGTTTTTATCTGATACCAGAAATCTTCATGACCGGCGATAGATTCCTTTGCCGATGATTTTTCGATAACTGTACCGGCGGTGCCGAAAGCGAGAGTATCGACCGCCCCGGCCGCAACGGCTGGAGCCTTGCGCATTCTCACATTGGTTGCCGCGATAAAAAGCCCCTGACCTTCTGAGGCCAAACCAGCCACCGCGACAAAAAACAGAAAAACCGCACAAAAAAGCCGCATTCTGACAGACATAAGATTCCTCCCATGACAACCTGCAGGTTGCCACACGTCATTTCAGATAGTTTCACCATGCAACGATAGCGGCAAATGCCGCCAAGGTCAAGCCCATCAACAGACCTTCATTGCCGGCGGGATATTTCAGGCCTCACAAATCGATTACCGGGGAAGCTTCAGCGACCCGCCTTCTTCTTTCGTACTGGTGTAGAAAAGGCTGACGTCAGTTCAGGCGAAACGCCGTTGGCAGCTATTATCTGCCGGTAAACCTCGACCGCCGGGGTTTTTACCCTTGTATAGTCGCCGCTCTGGCACTCGACCGAGTAGAGGCCGAAACGCTGGTCAAAAGTTCCCAGCTCGTAGTTGTCGGTGATCGACCAGTGCATGTAACCAATCACCGGCACTCCTTCGGCCATTGCTTTCTGCATCTCCCTGACGTGCTCGACCAGAAAGGCTTCGCGAGTCCACCCATCCGGGCGGGGTCGCAGATTCTCGGTGGCCATGCCGTTTTCAGCAACCAGAACTGGCAGTTTGAAGACTTTCCAGTAATTTTTGAGACATTCAGCAAAGCCTTTCGGGTAGATTTCCCAGGAAGCCGCCGGCTTGAAACCGCCCGGCAGATTCCAGCGGCAGTAGTAGTCAAGGGCGATATAATCGAGATATTCGTTCTTTTTGTCGAAGAATGACGCGCCGGAAACGGCAGGAAGGCTGCGATCAGTATTTCCAGAGGCTGTTACGCCCTGCGTATCGCAGGGAACCGCCGGCTGCATGTCGAAAAAGATCAGATCGGCGCCGAGAGCCGAATAGGTGCCGGCATAATTATTGAACGAAACATAGGCAACCTTGTCGAACTGGTGCAGAATCTTATAGGCCAGTTTGTGGCAGGCTACCCAGTTCGCAGCCACGCGGGCTGCGGTGAATGGGTTCTTCTGCCCTGGCGGGAACCCGCCGAGTACATAACCGTTGGCAATGATAATCACCGGCTCATTGAAAGTAAGCCACCAGTCGACCTCTGAACCATATTCTTTCGCGACCAGTTCGACGTAGCGGGCAAAAGCTTCACGGCTTCTGACGTTCTGCCAGCCGCCGCAATGCGTTTCGATCCAGGCCGGCCAGCTGAAATGCACCAGGGTAACCACCGGCGTGATTCCGTGTTTCTTCATCGCTGCGAAGAGGTTGTGATAAAAAGCGATACCTGCCGGATCGATCACACCGGGTTCCGGTTCGATCCTGGCCCATTCGATACTTGTCCTGAAGGCATTGCAACCCATTCCGGCCGCGAGGGAAACGTCTTCTGCAAAACGATGATAACCGTCGGCAGCATCATTACAGATGTCTTCGGTTTTCCCTGACCTTTCAAACACCGGCCAGCAACCGGTTTTGCAGTTGCCTTCCCACTGATAGCCCGATGTTGAAACACCCCAGAGAAAAACATCCGGCAGCCCGAAGGTGGAAAGTTTTGGCGCTGCACCGGCCCGGGTCGAAGTCGGCCCTTTTCTGGCGCAGTAATTGATGAGGTCAGCGCTTTCCATGGTGCCGTCGAACCAGCCATCCCTGATGATTTCCGGTTCAAGCGTGTTGACCAGAGCGGCTTTATCCTCTGAAGAAACGCTGCGGATCTGGTCCTTAAGAGCCTTGATTCGCCGCAGCACGGCCTGACCGTCTGAAGAATCTGCCAGATTGGCGCTAAGGCTTTCGCTCATGAGAACATCGAGCAAAACAGAGAAAGAAACAAGCTCAGTCGGCTTATCTGCGCTGTATTTTTCGATCAGGGAAATTGTCTGCGCAAGTTTCTGGCTGCGTACAGGTTCAGCAAGAGTAAAAATCTGCCCTGCCACGGCGGCAGATTCTGCTTTTGCAGACTCGGCCAGCCATTCAAACTGTTTAAAGCGCCGGCTGCCAGCAACATTGTGGAGAAAGCATGCCTGATTGACTGCCGGCGTAGCCTTCAGCAGCCGGAAAAGCGCCTCTTTGCCCTCAGGCTTCGAAAGATAAGCAAGCGCCAGATTGCGGGTTCCGAAAGATGCGATTTTGTTCAGACTTGCCTGCAGCTGATCTTCGGCAAACGAGCTTCCGTTGCCAAGACAGATACAGCCGGTCAAAATCAGAACCCGCAGACACCAGCCAAACCTCTTCTTTTCAATCATCGGGATCCCCCCTGCCAGCGATATGTGAACCGAGTTCTTTTAAGACTACCCCCGCAAAAAATCATTGTCAAATCCGAGCGCAGAAGCTTTGACTTTATTACGCCATTGGCGTATATTTAAAGTATGATCTTCATTGAAACATCGTTCTTCACAAAACGACTTGCTGAAACTCTTCCAGACGAAGAGTACAGACAGTTTCAGACCGCCCTGGCCCAGAATCCTGAACTTGGCGACATCATCCCGGGTGGTGGCGGAATCCGGAAGGTTCGCTGGGGTTTGCCCGACACAGGTAAAAAGGGCGGCATAAGAGTTATTTATTACTGGGCTGTCAGCAGAGATCAGATTTATTTACTGCTGCTGTATAAAAAGTCAGTTAAGGAAAACATCGATCCCGATCAGCTTGAAATCCTCAGACAGCTGGTAAAAGGAGAGTTCAAATGAAAAAGGAATTGTTCAACGAACTGGTTGAAAGTATCAAGGAAGCAGGCAAAATCCATCGTGGTGAGCTTCAGCCCAGTCGGCAATTCGAAGTTAACCCTTTCAACATTAAACAGCTGCGTGAAAAGTTGAAAAAGTCGCAGA
>CAZPCO010000360.1:0-4080 GCA_964585025.1 uncultured bacterium
CGGAGCGCTTTCTACCTTTTTGGCAGGTTCTGCCACCGGCGCTTCTGAGCCTTCGAGAGGGTCAGTTATGGATTCGCAGATCATCGGGCCGGTTCTGGCGTCATCGGCCGGTGAAACACACATGAATACCGGACCTGATGGCTCCTTGTATTTGAACAATGCGCCTCTGGCATCGTCAGAAACCAGAGTAGTCAGCGGCGACTGCAGCTGAAGTCCCTTGACCTGTTCATAGCTAACAGTTGGCTGGCATACAGAAAACACATTCGTAACCTTGTCGTTTTCGTAGCCAAGCATTCCCATCATCAGAAAATCTGGAGAATCAGAGATGAGCCAGGTATCAAGTTCGCCGGCATCAGCCGGGCTGCCAAGCATTTTATGGGCTTCATCACGAGAAACCCCGATAAAGCTGGTTTCGGTCCAGAATTTTGCTGTGATCGCTTCGGCGCTGCCGGTGGTCAGCAATAAGAGCACGAAGACGAGAATGATCATGCTGTTGAGATTTTTCATTGGCTTTATTCCTTTTTTTCTGTGGTGTTCGCTGGTTCAGCGTCAGCAGCAGGTGCACCCTCGTCGGCAGCAACTTCTACCGGAAGATATTCAACGAGAATGTGACGTTCGCCCTGGGCTTTGATTAAAGCCGAGAACTTGCCGGCAACACTTACTTCCTCGCCGGCCTTTTTCCATTCTGACGGGGTGGCATGCACATCGGGAGTGCCGCCTGAACCGGTGCTGTAAATAGTGCCGCTGGCTTTGAAGGTGTCGCTGCCTACGTCTTCGAGTGTGTCTAGCTGTGAGAAGAAGAATAAATCTCCATCGGCAACCGGGATCGAATATGATTTTTCTTTATGCTGCACAACTTTCTGCCCAAAGTATTTCAAGGTCGCCGTGTCGACCTGTTCAGTGGTTGCCGTGACTGAACAACTGTCTTTCGAGGGTTTCAGCGACTTGAATTTGTTAAGATACAGGTGTCGAAGGGCAAAATCGATCATGGCCTGATCGGTCAATGCGCCCTGAGAAAAGCTCGCAACATTGGCTTCTGAGAAATTGCTGAAAAATACGTTCAGGTTCTTCTGTTGAACCGGTTCTAGCTTCATCGGTTCTGCCAGGCCTATCGAGGCAATGGTCATTATTACTGCCAGTAAAGTCAGGATTTTTTTCATTGAATTCTCCGTTTCAGATCGTGCCGTGAAAACTCTCATCACTTAGCCGTCAGCGGAACAACAGTAAACGAATAAGCTGTGTCTTCACCGTCGCCACCGTTTCTCAGTGTAAATTTCCAGCCCTGGTGTTCCCAGACGGTATTTTTGTAACCTTCTTCTTTTTCGCCGTCTTTGCCAGCTCCGGCATTCTTCTCGAGCCATGCCTGCAGTTCTTTAGTTGGAGCTTCTTCGCCATCCAGGCAGATTTCGGCAATTTTACCGGCTTCGTTCCAGTCAATGATAAGCGCTACCGGAGCCGATTCCGTTGCCACCTGGAAATCAAATTGCAGTCTGCTGGTTTCTTCCATTTCGGTAGCTTCGCCGAGAATCGACGTCAATTTTTTAGTCAGATCATCGCGAATGGCATCTCTGCTGACCAATACTTCAGTTCCCTTGAGTATCAACGGAAATTCTGCGGGGGTGCTGGCGACATCAGCTGGCACCGCAGTTGTTGACGCGGTCTCTACAGTTACGGGAGCTGCAGGTTTAACATCGGTTTCAGCGAAACTCTGGCAGGTTGCTGCCATGGCAAATGCAAGAGCGAGGGTTGTAAATCTGGTGTTTATCATTGTTTTCTCCATTTGAAATAATGTGAACTGTATCTGACGCTGTTATTGCTGCACCGGCGTAAATTTGCCGCTGATCGCCATATAGCGGAGATTCGGGCCTTCAAAGCCGGGGCTGGTATAAGAAACGATTACGACAATGCCGTCTTTGCAGCTGGTTACCCGGCGAACCTGATAAGAAAGCGGGTAGGCGCGGCTTTTCGGCAGGCGCTTATCCTGCTGCAGAATCTGCACGGTGCCGGAAGCTTCTTCGAGACCAGCAATAGACAGTTTAAGCATTTTTGCCGGGCCAAAATCAGTCGGCATATCTTTGATGGCAGGGGTTGTATCGGTGGTTTCGAGCCTGACTTCATATTTTGCGGTGATCCCTGAGGCTCCGCCATCGATTACGGGCGTCAGAGAGAAAATGTTGCCGGCAAAGGGGCTGTGGTCGGTCGGCAGGTGAATCAGAAGGTCAGAACCAGGGTTTTCATCGACTTTCATCGCGAAGCGTTCGAGCCTGGCGGCTTCAATCGCTTTTTTGAGTGCCGGTTCGGCTGAGCCTGCTTCGATGTCTTTGTCATCGGTCAGTTCGATGGCGCTGGTGGCCACCTGCTCATTTTTCAGAACATCGATCACCCACAGTTCCGCATATGGAACCCCTGAGCCATCGTGAATGCCCATCTGGGCAAAAGCATAATACTGACCTGATTCAGAGAAACCGAGCGGCCGGAATTCAGCAATATCACCAGCACTGCAGCTGACAACGAAAAAGAGAAAGGTGAGAGTGACCAAAAAGCGTTTCATGAGCTTCTCCTGGGGGGTGTGATTATTTCCCGGGCCTGAATTCGACCAGGCGGCAGTTAACTTCGCTGAGGGTTCCGTGATGCGAATAGATGTAACCGGTAAAACCGATGCCATGGGTGAATTTCCATGTGGTTGTGTCGTGTCCGGTAGACAGTGTTATCGATACTTCGTCGGGGGTGCCGTCAACCTTCAAACCTTTTACCGATGCGGCTTCGAAAGGCGCTTTCCCTTCAACCCGGTAAACATACATCGGCTGGCCCGAAAGCAGCTGCGAAGTTTCGCCGAAGGTTTTCTCTTCTACCAGCGGGAAATCGAGCAGCAGGTCTGCATCAGTGACTGACTCGCCAAGGCTTTCGCCGGCGCAGGCCTTTTCCCACACTTCTTTGATTCTTTCATCGCCCTGAACCAGATAGAGTCTCCAGGGGCCAGCCAGAATCATGAGAAACGGCGAAGGTTTTCTGCCTTTTTCGTAGAAAGTCAGATCTCCTGGCAAACCCGAACCCTTTGCAAAAATCATGTTTTCCCAGGCTGTTACCGAGGTGATTTCGGTTGTCCAGGTGAGGGTTTCGCTCAGTTCTTTGCCGTCGGCCTCGGCTTTGACGTCGGCGCTGTAGACCCATGCAGTGCCGGTGGCCAGAGTTATCGGCATGGGTTCGATTGCCGATGCAGCGAGGGAAATCAAACAGAAAATGACAATCAGAGCATGTTTCATGGAGCTAATACCTGCCTTGGGAATAATAATCAGAGGCCGCATTCTGATAAAACCGTGAATCCGGCCGGCTCGTTCAGTGTACCCTTTGATCCTCTCTTAGATGATGAAAAATATCACAAACCTTGAAAAGGTTCAACTTTTTTGCTTATTCAGACTTTCTCAGAGACAGTCTGATGCGAACCAGGGGGAACCAGCCGTTATATCAGGCACGTTGAATCTCTTGAAAACAGGCAGACTGGCTGTGCGGCCAGGTTGAACGTGACTCTGGTTCCCGGTATGCAAAATCAGCTGGTGAATCTATAGCCAATCTGCTAAACTCAGGCCTCTACATGCAGGGCTGTAATTGCCTGGATTTTTTGTGGGAACCTGTATAAAAGCAAAAGGGGAAACTATGATGAAAAGAACCTTAAATCACCTGATTCTGGCTGTATTACTCGCCTTTTCTGCACCGGCTTTTGCCACCGATGTTAAACAGGCCGACACTACCGGACAGTCAGCAACCGAACAGGCCGCTGTTACCCAGGCAACCGATATCGATACGAATAATCCGATCGAAAAAGCCTTTGCCAAAGATTTTGAGATGGCGCAGGCCACCCCGGAAATCAATTACGTGAACGAAGCCTATCTTGAAGCATGGAAAGCTGAGATGGCCAATGCTGCCGCGGTCGTGAAGAAATCTCTGCCCCACAAGGATGATGGTAAGCGGGTTGATGACTATGTGGCCGCCGGCAATGTGCTTGCAGATAAAGCCTTTGAGCTGGAAATGCTCAACTGGATTTCAGATCCTGAAGCATCGATTGCTGACCGTTCTTTCGGA
>CAZPCO010000361.1:0-4075 GCA_964585025.1 uncultured bacterium
CAGTATTTCATGCCGCATTGAAAAGCCGGGGCGCAGATTCGGGCTGAAGATGAACGCGGAAGCCAATGCGGTAACCAGCATAATCAGCAGATATTCAGCCTGAGTCACAAAAACAAGCGGGGCGATGATGCCGTTGAAAACGCCGGCAGCCACACCTCCGGCCGACATCCAGACGAAATATGAATTCAGCTGTTCAGAGGCAGGTCTGGCCTGGGCCAGTCTGCCATGAAAAAACATGCAGGCAAGCATCATGAAGAGAAAGTGCAGGCCGGTTGCCAGCCAGGCGCGTTCGGTGAGGACGTAGTAATACATCAGCAGGCCGAGCAGGGTTGACGGGAACAAAGGACGTTCCCATCTTATCTGGCGCCAGAACGGCGATCTGGCGAACACCAGAATGAACGAGACCAGATATCCGGCCAGGGGAATGATCCAGAGCATTGGCGCGGATGAGATATCAGTGGTTATATGGGTAGTGACTGCCAGCATGGCACTGCATGGCATGAAGCCGAGAAATGCCCAGGTCATGGCCTGGCGCCAGCTTGTTTTCTTGTGGTCGGCTTCGATATTTGCCGGGGCATGCTGATCACCTATAGTTTTGCTGAAGCCTGTGACCTGTTTGAATGTGTCTGAATTTGCCGGTTCTTTGCCGGACTGCTTCGGTTGTCGTTTTTCAGCTAAGCCTGGATTCCAGATGATGAAGGCGCAGGCACCGAGCAGCAGCGTCAGCAGCAGATAGCCGATCGACCAGAGCCGGCGCAGGGCAGCAACACCCATCGAAGGCTCGAATACGAGCGGAAACAGCAGCAGTGCCAGCAGGCTTCCCGCATTGCTGGCCGAATAGAGAAAATAGGGGTCATCAGCGTCTGGTTGTGTGGTCTGCGAATAATAGCGCTGTGCCAGAGGAGCGTTGGCGGCAAGCAGAAAAAACAGCAGGCCGATCGAGGCGCTCAATCTGCCGATAAGCCAGGTGACCGGGGCAGCATAAGCGGTTTCAGCGCCGCTCATATCGATATTGACCGGCAGCAGCAGCCAGGCGCCGATCATCAGCATCAGATGCAGCATTGACTGTCTGGCGCACCCAAGCAGGCTGATGCCCCTTTCGGCATAGATGTAGCCGGCCAGCAGTGCCGCCTGAAAAAACAGCATGCAGGTGGTCCAGACTGCCGGCACACCGCCAAGTGCCGGCAGCAGAATCTTGCCGACCATCGGCTGTATGAGAAACAGCAGAAACGAGCCGGCGAAAATGCATGCAGAAAACAATGCTCTGACGATTTGCGATTTTTCCATGTGCTGTGGCAGACATTATAACAACAGTTCTGTGCCGCAGTCGTTCAACTTTTTAAAAGAAAATTTTGATTTGTGTCTTGAAAAAATTAGGGGTAAGCTGATGCGCCGGAATGAATTCTGCTGGCAGTTTATAGCATCTTCTACCTTGTCTGTTGCAGTGGTGAAATCATCTGGCAGGTGAATTTTTACGTCTGTTTAAGCAGGGGCCTTGATGAAAAAATCTCTGGGACTTTTCGACATCGTTCTGATGAACGTCACTGCAATTATCGGGCTTCGCTGGATAACCATAGCGGCCGCTGGCGGCTCTTCTTCAGTTTTCATGTGGGTTTTTGCCGCTTTCATGTTTTTTATTCCGCTGGGTCTGGTTTCTGCAGAACTGGCTACCGGCTGGCCCGAGCAGGGTGGTTTGTATGTCTGGGTCAGAGAAGCCTTCGGAGAAAAACCTGCGTTTATCACTTCATGGTTTTACTGGATCAATAATCTTTTTTATTATCCCTCACTGCTGGCATTTATCGCCGTTACCATGGCTTTTATAATCGACCCGGTGCTCATGAAATACGATTTTCTGTCGAGCGGTCAGACGCTTGCAGACAGCAAACTGTATGTTTGCGGCTTGACGCTGGTGTTGTTCTGGGTGCTGACGCTGATAAACTGTCGGGGAGTCAGCGTCGGGAAATGGATTTCGAATCTGAGTGGCCTTTTCGGCACAATTTTGCCCGGACTGACCATTATCATTCTTGGAGCAGTCTCGGTTTTCATTTTAAAGAGGCCGATTCCAACTGATTATTCGTTGGCAAAACTTGTTCCATCATTTTCAAGTTTTGATGATATTTCATTTCTTTCGACTCTGATGTTTGCTATGGCAGGCATCGAATTGACGCCTACTCTCGCCGGAGATACCGAAAACCCTGAAAGAGTTTTTCCCAAAGCAACGGTAATTTCGGCGATCATAATCGCCATTATTTATATTGTCGGCACCATTGCCATGACCATGATTATTGCACCCGACAAGATTGGCAGCGCCTCAGGAATAATGGATGCCATGAAGTTGCTGGCGACCGAGCTCAATTTCCCACTTTTGCTTTTTGGCATGGCAATAATGATTACGCTTGGCAACTTTGGTGGAGTGGGAGTCTGGATCATCGGGCCGATCAAGATGCTTTTTGAAAGCACCAGACAGGGTGTGCTTCCGGAATTTTTCGTCAAATTGAATGATGACGGCATGCCACGCAACGCCATGATCGTTCAGGCAGTGCTGATAACCGTGATAACTATATGCACCTCTCTGCTGCCGTCCGTTGAAAGCATGTATGACGTTCTGATTCTTATGACGACAATAACCTATTTCATCCCGTATATTCTGCTGTTTGGTGCATTTCTTAAATTGCGGAAATCGCATCCCGACAATCCCAGGCCTTATAAGGTTCCCGGCGGAACCGCCGGTGCCTGGCTTGCGGCGGGGGTCGGTTTGTTCTCGGTTTTTCTTGGTATAATACTGCCGTTTGTGCCAGGAAAAAGTCTCATAACCGCCTACGATATAATGATCTATGAACTTCAAATCGGTGGTGGCCCGCTGATTCTCGGCGTTATCGGCCTTCTGATCTATCGACACCACGAATGTTCCGGCATCGATGCTGAAAAGCTCGAAACTTCATGATTGCCAGGATAATGCTCTAGTCCTTCGTCAACAGTGAATAGATGTTTAAAAATTGTCATTGCGAGGAGCGTAGCGACGAAGCAATCTTTCTGCTATAAGGATTGCCGCGTCGGGCGGTCGCCCTCCTCGCAATGACATCAAATTACCACACTCAATCTTGAACAGATGACTAGTCCATCATCACAATCGACTGTATGAATAATTCGTCATTCCCGCGCAGGCGGGAATCCATATCTAATCCTCTGGATAACAGTTTTCGCGTGTATGGCGTGGGGATCATTGATTTTGCATGGCCAATGCTAACAAAAAACTAGATTCAGAAGCTGATGAATTTCAAAAAATCATGGTGCCCGCACGGCTGATAAATAGCGATCTTAACCGGAAAATGTCATGAAAAGGCGCCTGCCGAAAAGGGTTATGCGCTATTTCCTGGCTTTGAATGGGGAGGCTTTTTCTTTGACGACTTTCAGGGCCGGCAGGATTTCTGCCAATTTTATGGTGAGGCCGGTAAAAATCTGTGATTCGAGGGTGGCTTCGTCGTCGAAAACCCCGATGAGTTCATACGCGCCTTCTTTGAGGGTGTAGATGTGGGCGTAACGCTCGATCGGGTGAATCAGCCAGTATTCTTTGACTCCGTGCCGCTCATACAGGCGGCGTTTTTTGACCTGGTCCTTCGAGGCCGTCGATGCCGAGAGAATTTCGACCACCAGATCCGGCGCACCCACGCAGCCCTTTTCATCAATTTTTTTGGGGTCGCAGATTATCGAAATATCGGGCTGAACAACGTTTGAGCAGTTATTTCGGCTTTCTTTCTTCTCGGCAAGCCTGACATCGAATGGTGCAACGAAAACTTTGCATGGTTTATCTTTGAGATACCCATAAATTCTGCTGGCCAGATTAATAAGTAATTCCTGATGTGCTGTTCCTGGTGCCGGGGTCATATCGTAGATTTGCCCGTCGATGATCTCGCAACGCGCATCATCCGGCCACTGTTGATAATCTGCCCAGGTCAGGTTTTCCGACACTGCTTTTTTTGCCGCCGCCTTCATTTTAGCTCCCCAACTCAGAATTATCTTACATTATAGCCCTTCAGCAGAATCAGGGCAACTCGACTGTAAAAGCTGGTTTGAT
>CAZPCO010000362.1:0-4071 GCA_964585025.1 uncultured bacterium
GCTTATATTGAGCGCCAAGACGATAAACTATGTTCAGATCGCCTGGTTTGAATTCGAGCGCTTTTTCAAAGGCAGTCGTTGCGCCGTTTACGTCATCGAGTTTTTCGCAGACCTCACCGAGTTCCTTGTAGAGCGAATAGTTTTCTGCTTCAAGAGAAATAGCCTTTTCAAGAAGCTCTTTGGCTTCTTTCCATTCTTCGTTTGACGAATGAATCATGCCAAGCTTCTGATAGACGTCTACATAGTCTTCCTGGAGTTCGAGTGCCTTCTCGAACATCAGCATTGCATCACTGTTCTGACCACGCTGATAATAAACATCACCGAGTTCGTAATAGATTACGGCGTTTTCGCTGTCAAGGCGCACCGATTTGTTAAACTCTTCGACAGCTTCGTCGATTCTGCCCGTATCACGCAGATGGCGGGCCAGTTCGAGATGGGCGCGACGGTGTTCGGGAGCCAGACCGATGACTGTCTTGAATTCGCTTATGGCCAGATCATTCTGCCCCTGGGTGGAATAGATGATGCCAAGCTCGAAATGGGCAGCAGAATTGCGCGGGTCGAGAGTGATGACCTTGCGGTAAGCCTCTACTGCATCATCGATGATGCCCTGACTGGCGTAGGCCTTGGCAAGTTCGACGTTGACGGCAATGTTGGAGGGTTCCCAGACCAGGGCTTCCTTGAATTCGCCGATTGCCTTGTCAACGCGGCCTTTGTTGATGTAGGCCATGGCAAGCTCACGATGCGGAACCGGATTGGTATTGTCGAGCTGAATTGCTCTGGAGAAACGTTCGATGGCCAGATCAAGGTTGCCCTGTTTGCGATGAATCAGGCCGATATGGGTCAGGATTTCCGGATTGTTGGGCTCCTGGTCCAGGGCGGCTTCAAATTCGCGCAGGGCATCGGTCAGGCGGTTGAGATGATCGTATACCTTGCCGAGCTCGAGATGGATGATCGAATTCTGCGGGTCGGTCTCAAAGACACGGCTGTAGAAGCGGGCCGCATCTTCCCATTTTTCAAGGGAAGCGTAGATTTTGCCGAGTCTGACGAGCGCATCAGTGCGTTCTTCGTTGATTTCTGCAACTTTGAGATATTCGTCAAGCGCTTTTTCCAGCTGGCCGCAATGATAATAGGTTTCTGCGAGCCTGAAGCGGGCGGTATGATTCTGCGGATCGAGTTCGACGAGGCGGCGGTAGCAGTTGCCGGCCAGATCGTAACTTTCCCCAATGTAATAAATGTCACCAAGACTGGTGAGGGCCTCGCTGAGCGAAGGATCTATCTCAAGAGCACGATTGAACTCTTCGATCGCCCTGCTCTGTTTGTCCATGTCGAGGTAGACGTCTGCCAGTTCAACGTGAGCCTGAGGAGCATCAGGTCTGATGCCGATTGCATGGCCGTATGATTCGACGGATTTGTCGAGGGCGTGGCGATGATGATAGAGGCGCGCAAGTTCGAGATGAGCTTCGAAGATGTCGGGTTTGATGTCGACAACGGCGTGCAGGGCGTCGAGCGCCTTGTCGTGCAGATCCCTGACGATGTAGATCTTGGCCAGCGACATCTGGGCAGCGACGTGGTCTGGTTTTATTTCGACAACTCTTCGGAATTCGTCTTCAGCTTTGTAAATCTGATTGGTGGTTTCGTATAGGCGCGCCAGATGCTCGTGTGCGGGCAGAGATTCCGGAGCAATTTCAATGGCCCGCAGATACTCATCTTCTGCGTCTTTGAGCTTTTCAAGGCGTTCGAGAGTCTGGGCATACTGAATGATTGCTTCGACATAGGTTGGCGAGGCAACCAGAACGGTTTCGAGAATATTTTTGGCTTCAAGCCAGTTCCCTGCATCGAAATAGAGGCAGGCCAGATCGAATCTGATTCTGGTCGGATTGTGTGACAGGCTGATTGCGGTGTTGAATTCGTCGATCGCCTGCTGGAACCGACCATTGCGGTGATGGATAAGTCCAAGATAATAATGCGCCTGATCGTGAGAGGGGGTCAGTTCAACGACGCGGCTGAAGCGGATGCGGGCAATTTCGTCCTGACGTTCGGCGAAACATATCTGGCCGATGGCAAAATGTGCTTCAGTATAGTCGATATCGAGTTCAATGGCTTTGCGAAGATTTGCCAGCGCTTTTTCGTTCTCACCGGTATCTTTGTAGACACGGCCAAGTTCATAATATCCCTGGGCAAAGTTCGGGTTGATACGGATGACCTTCTGGTAAAGCTTGATGGCTTCTTCAGGGTGTTTTTCCTCATTCCGGATTTCTGCCATGTTGAGGAACGTCGGGATATAGGTTTTGTCTTTTTCGGCAGCCTGCTCAAAATAAACATATGCCTGGTGCAACTGCCCCATGCGGCGATAAACGTCACCGGTTTCGAAATAGGCCCTTGGATCTTCGGGGTCGAGCTCTGTGACCAGTTTGCATGCTTCAAGAGCCTGTTCATACAACGGAGTGCCGCCTTCAAAGACGGTGAGGTAGGAATTTTTCAGACCCCAGTATGCCCATTTGAAGTCAGGGGTGAGGTTGATTGCCATCTGGTAGCTGTTGAGAGCTTCTTCAAGGCGTTCTTCCTGCTTTTCCGGGAGGATGGAAGGTAGAATCTGGCATGCATAGGCAAGGGCAAAATGAGCAACCGGATTCTGGAAGTCGACCATCGCAGCGTTTTTGTACTGTTCGATATACTTGCTGTAAAGCGTATCAGGATCTTTGCTGTCGGCGGCTCTGATCTTGTAGAGATCGATCTGGTTCATGATTGCCAGCGGACTTGAAGGGTCAATTTCCAGCGCTTTCTGGAAGGCTTCGAAAGCATCGTCATACTGGCGCCGTTTGACGTATATTTTGCCGAGCTCGATCCAGGCACCAAGAGCGTTTGCTTCTTTGAAGAAACGCAGTTTGTTGAACAGGTAGCCTTCCTGGTAAATATCGTGGGTTCGGTTTTTCGACAGTTCGATGATCTCTTTGAACCGTTTGACACCGAGTTCGAGCATGCCCATCAACAGATGAATTTTGCCGAGCCGGAAATGGGCAAAAATATTGGTCGGGTTGATGTTCAATCCCTGCTGGTAATAATCGATTGCCTGGTCATAACTAGCTTTCTGTTCGCAGATATAACCGAGTCTGAAATAGGCCGGAGCGTAACCGGGGCTCATTTCAAGCACCTTGCGATAATATTCCTGAGCCTGAGTCAGCGCATCGTCTGATTTCATCGCATGTTCGGTCTGGGCGATCAGGTAACATTCTCCGAGCTCAAAAGTCAGCCGCGGGTCGGCCTTGATATGTTTCGTACCAGTCAGGAGCTGGGCAATTGCACCTTCATAATTGGCATCGTAAATGCACAAATCTTTGAGGCCAAGATTGGCCCAGAGGTTGGCCGGGTTGATTTCGACTGCCCGTTCCATCATCAGGCGCGCTTCCTGGCGCTGAGTCTTGAATTTTTCGCTATCAAGTGAATGCAGAATCAGATAAGCATTCCCCATGATGCAGTTGGCCATCGATTCACTCTCAATGGAACGAAGCTCTTCACGGAGCTTTTCGAGAATGTCGCTGTGGCGTTTTTCCCGGTCGGGAAGGTTGGCACAAAGGGCACGATACTGCAGAATAAGCCGGATCCAGGTTTCCCCGTCTTCGGGAAGTTTCTTCAGTGCCTGGCGATACGATGAGATCGATTCGTCAAGAATGCCCTGAACCGAATAAATATCGCCGAGCGCCTTGTGAATTACCGGGTTGCCGCTGTCGAGAACCAGTGCTTTTTTATAGTCGAGCAGAGCTTTGACAAAATTGCCCTTGTTCTTGAGGATGCCGGCCTGATTGACGTAAAGACTGACACGCTCAGTTTTTTCTTCTGCGGTGAACAGGCTTGAACGGTCACGCAGAGCCTGCAGTTCATTCTGTTCGGCCAGTTTTTTCAGCGACTCAAGGTATTCGCGTGAAGCGTTGCCGATCTCGAGAAAAATGCATCTTGAGTCCTGGGCATGCCAGAACATGCACTGCTCCTGAATGCAGGCGCCTCCAGAACGGCTGTCATCTCTCAGTTTACCCAGAAAAGGGCATATTTCCTTGGTCATACCTGAGTGCTACT
>CAZPCO010000363.1:0-4064 GCA_964585025.1 uncultured bacterium
CCAGCAAAGCTTTTTCTGGAAGTGTCGTGACCAGGTCTGGAGCTGCTGATGCAGCAGTTCCTGCCGGCATTGACGCCAGAGGAATCACATTTGCCGCCGGCGGCATAACTGCTGCGCTGCTGATAATAGTGGCAATACCTGACATCGATGCAAGAGGCATATCGAGCTGCTCTGCAGTTTCAGCGGCAATCTCAGCCGCCCGGATGTTGAATTCTTCGATCATTTCTTCGGCAGTTTTGTTTCGTTCCGACTTGTCAAGGCCGGCTGCAGAAGTTGGGAAATTGGGCGAAAGCGGGTCTGGATACAAAGTGTCGATATATTCGGAACTTTGCGTGGCCGCCTTTGCAACAGCCTGAAGCTGATCTGGCATCGAAGCGGTACCGGCAGCGTCGATAATTTCCCGTGCATTAACGGATGAAACAGCCTGAGAAGCGATGACTTCGAGATGATTGGCCATACTTTCCGGCAATGCAAAACCGGTAGAAGCATTTAAAAGATTGTCGATGGCAGGTATTTCAACAGCAGGCAACTGAGACATGCTGGCTGTTTCTGTCGTCTGAGAAGCAGCGAAATTTTCTTCCTGCCCTGCTATTCTGGCCGTATTTATGTCACCTGCAGCCGTTCTGATCGTTGATGAAGCACCAATTGGCGCCGGCTGACCAGAAACAGGCAGGATCGATGCAAACAGCATGGCTGCAAGCGCCATAGTTTGTCTGTCAGGCAAATTCATCATGTTCTCCTTGTTTTTGCGGGAAAACAATTCTATCATTATTGCCCCTATACATCAAACATAGACGGTCAGGAGTCAAAGATGCACACCCTTGAAAAACTCTGCAACGGTGCTGTTGAAGTCGCCTCCATGGCAGCCGGCCTAATCCGAAATGGTTTCAACAACAGCCACGAAATCGTCCACAAGGGAACGGTCGACCTGGTCACCGAGGTCGATATTGCTTCTGAGCGTCTGATAAAGCGGGAGTTGCACGACAGGTTTCCCGACATCAGGTTTCACGGCGAAGAAGATGGCGGCGACGACTGGCGCAAAGGCGAAGTCTGGGTGGTAGACCCGCTGGACGGCACTACCAATTTTGCCAACCGAATGCCACACTTTTCCGTTTCAATCGCTTTGTGCAACAATGGGGAACCGATCGTCGGCGTGGTTATGAATCCGATGAACAACGAAATCTATCATACCTGGAAAGGCAGCGGCGCGTTTTTGAACCGCCAACCCATCAGAGTAGGCGGGCAGAATCGCCTTGACGATGCCCTGGCGGTTACCGGGTTCCCTTACAATCGGCGCGAGCATATCGAAATCATCATCGAACGCCTCAAAATAATGCTGATGCACGTTCAATGTGTGCGACGTCTCGGTTCGGCAGCACTCGACCTCTGCCATATCGCCCGCGGTGTTTTTGCGATCTACTGGGAAACAAACCTCAAACCGTGGGATGTCGCTGCTGGTGCGCTTCTGGTAAAAGAAGCCGGCGGCCGCATCACCAGGTTCGACAATTCACCGATGGCTCTCGACAGTTTCGAACTGCTTGCAACCAACGGCATTCTGCATGAACAGGCCGTCAGACTTCTGGCACCGACACTCACCTGATTCCTGCTTCAGGATCGAAGCAGGCTCGTAAAGGCTGAGAACAGGTTCAGAAGACGTTCGTAAATTTCGGCAACCAGTTCGCGAATACGTTCAATAGCGGCCTTTTCGGCTTCATCGTCGGCTTTATTCTCGGCTTCATCGGTGCTGCCCTGATCTGCATCGCCATGCCTGGAATCATTGTCTTCAACAGTGCTGTCTTCGGTGGAAATTTCTGAGCCATCGTCGGACCCGGTGATTTCAGCGATTTCTTGCGTGTTTTCGTCAGTGCCGGCAGTTTCTGATTCCGGCTCATCATCACTGCTCTGGGGCGCATTATCGATGAGTTCATCGTCAGACACAGCTTCAGGGTAATCTTCAGGTTCAAGCTCAGATTCTTCGGCATCCGGTTCGTCAACAGCATCTTCTGCTTCTTCGACAGAGGTACTCTGGTTGCCTTCTTCTTCGTCCTGGTCACTGTCGTGATCTTTGTCGTCAGCTATTTTCCGTGCCTTCAGTTCGATTTTCAGGGCCGGGTGTTCGCCGGCAAATAGGCCGGGAATGCTGGTCGGCGGTATGGAATGTCTTTTGACCGCTTCGTGAGTGCGCGGAGTCCATGCCAGCCACATAAGTTCATTGTTGACGTATGAGAGACCGAGCCGTTTGAAAATTCTTCCTGGGGACATGAAATTGGCGCGGGCGTTGGTGCGGGCATCACACCAGTTGAGATCGCCACCAATTATGACAGCCCAGCCATTTTTTATATCTTCGCGCCATTGCTTTTCAAGCCTGATCAGGCCCTCCCGGGTTACATTCCAACGGTTTGCAGCCATTGGTTCGCCACTTTTAAGCTGAATGACTGCATTGAGGTGCAGGGAATAAACTCTGGTCTTCAGGCCGGCAATACGGGTTTGTACCATATTCCACCAGCGGTCATGCGCAATGCCGATTCCAAGATCGGGGGATATCTTGCCCTGGTCGTGAACCGCAACCGGCAACCCATGCCTGACCACGATTGCGACTTCCTGTCGGCCTTTAGTTTCGCTGCCGGCGTTAAGAAATCGGCCGGCTTCTCTGAGATAGGAGCCCATATTTACGGCTTCGCTGACAAGTGAAATGTCTGAATCCTGGTCATCAAGCCATTTGCCAAATCCATTGCGGTCACGGTTGCCGCCGGCATGTGCGTTGACCACAATTATTCTGGCCCGTTTCAAACCCTGGCTGCTATCCTGGTCGCTGCTTTCAGGTTTTTTGTCGTTGGCGTTTCCGGCTGATACAGGCCTGAACACGCGGGTGTGCTTTTTAAGATACCGGCCGGTTTTGACATCCATGGTTCTGATGACCGCGCCCCTGGGTGACAGCGACACAGCGTGGAACCATGCAGAATGTATCTGTATCGGTGGCACGTGGATAACGGTAACCTTGCCAACCTTGTTGCCGGCAAAATTGAAATATTTCTGCGTGGGAGTAATGTGAAGGTGCCCGGCAAACCAGAGGTAGACCTGAGGGTTCGCTTTCAGAATGCGCTTTAGTTTGCCGGCTGGTTGTGCATTGGCCTGCAGCGGCGGCATGGTCTTCTTGTCGCCGTAACTGCCTGCCAGGGGCGCGTGACTGAATATTATAGTTGGCAGATCGCGATTCTTGCGCAATGTTTCGCGAAGAAAATCAAGTGCTTCGTCTGAAGGCATCGAACATGGAATTGCTGAGAGGGCATCGTTCGGCAGGAAAACGAGAAGATGTCCACCGGCTTTTCGGGAGTAAAAAAGGGATTTGAGATTGAGAGTCCTTTTGAAAACTTCCTGCTTTGCCTTTTTCTCAGATGGCGTGCCACGCTTTTTTTCGCCACCGACCAGGTTGTCTTTGTAAAGAATGTCGTGATTGCCTGGGACAGCGTAAGCGGGCACGGTAAGACCTTTCAGACCGCGACCAAGAACTTCATATTCTTCGCTGGTACCGAGTTGACGGCACAGGTCACCGACTATCGCCAGAGCATATATGTCTTTCAGGGAATTGACTCTTGAAATGGCTTTCTGCAGCATCGGCAGGCTTTCCGGTCTGGCGTGCAGGTCTGCCATTACTGCCAGCGTTATTGCTTTTGCATCATTCTGCCTGGAGTCTGTTCGCGCCTTTTTACCGGCACTGTCAGCGGCATTTACCGACCCGCTTTCAGAAATTTTCAGCGTGTCTTTATTTGTAAATGGATTGATTGCATAGATTGGAAATGAGGCCAGACAGGTCATCAGCAGCAGAAAAATCCGACAAAGCAATTTTCGATTTCTGTTCATGAGCTTCCCCCGAAAAGAATAACGTCCCAGATAGTATACTGGTTTTCAATCAGGAAGTTTTTGCCTGCGAAGTCGTCGGGTATAAACCTTAATTTACTGCAACACGAAAATCTGTTGCCTGTCAGAAGAGTTTCTGGTATTATATCACCGTTGACCCTTGAGCGAGGGTGGCGAAACTGGCAGACGCGCCAGACTTAGGATCT
>CAZPCO010000364.1:0-4059 GCA_964585025.1 uncultured bacterium
ATGGTTCGATGATACAGATCGCCGTTAAAATTCAGCAGATGGGCTTCGAGCAGATGATTGCTGCGGTCGAAAGTCGGCCTGACCCCGATGTTGACTATGGCGGGGAATGACCCTGATGGAGTGTCGGCATAACAGGCATAGACGCCATTGGGCGGCAGAATTTTCTGACTGGTTTCAAGCTGCAGATTGGCCGTCGGAAAGCCCATGATCCGGCCCCGGTGGTCGCCATGAACTACTTCACCGGAAAAGCTTGCTTCACGACCCAGAAAACGGTTGGCCCGGGCGAAATCACCGGCTGCCACGGCATCGCGAATGATAGAGCTCGAAACAACTTCGTAACCGACTTTAACCGGTTCGATTACCTGACAATTGCGTCCATGTGATGCCAGGGCCTGAGCAAGCATTTCGGCAGTGCCAGCGCGACGCGCGCCAAAGCAGAAATTGAAACCAACGAAGGTGACCATCGCCTGAAGCTGCTTGACCAGAATATTGCTGACGAATTCTTCGTGCGGAACAGCGGCAAAAGATTCGTCGAACGGACGGAACACTACGTGGTCGACTCCGGTGCCAAGCAGCAGACTGAATTTTTCCTCGGGAGTGGTCAGATAGCCCTTGAAAATCTCTGGTGAGAGAAATTTGCGGGGAGAATGGTCGAAGGTGAAAATTACCGCCGGCAGGTTCAATTCACGTGCACAGCCGATAATTTCTGCAATCAGCTGGCGGTGGCCAAGATGTACGCCATCGAAAGTGCCGATTCCCAGCACGCAGGGACCGATTCCAGGATCACCGGTAAGCAGATTCTTAAGCTTCATTGTCGGCGAAAACCCTCACGGGAAATAACTTCAGGCCGGCCTTCTGGCTTTCGTCCTGGTCTTTTTTGGTGCTGTAAATTGCGATTAATCTTCCATCTGGAGCAAAAACCTGAAACATTTCCGCCCCTTCATGGCTTTCGGTTTCAATGCCGACAATTTCGCGTCGACCTAGCGCCTGGCCGTTTTTGATGCGTGCCTGGCCTTCAGGGCTCACTTTCAGGCGCGGAAACGGCAAGACATTTTCGAATGGAATAAAAGAGGGAGTGCCGATGAACGGCAGGCCTTTCTCAATTTTCCAGAAGGGATAAGCCTGGGTAAAAGCCCACTGGCCGACCCTTTCGCGAAGCAGATAGGAGAGATAGCCGCCGCAGCCCAGCTTTTGCCCGAGATCATGGGCAATCGATCTGACATAAGTGCCCCGCGAACAATGAACTCTGAGAATGAGATGCCGTTGCCCCAGACTCTGGTAATCGCTGACCAGTCTTATTGATGTGACATGTACCGGCCGGCCGGCCAGTTTTACTTCTTCGCCAGCCCGGGCAAGCGCGTAAGCACGCTTTCCGGCAATTTTGATTGCTGAAAAGGCTGGTGGAGTCTGTTCGTAGTTGCCAACCAGACTGCGCATGGCAGTCAGCAACTGTTCATTGCTGAATTCTATCGGCTGATCGCAGCGGGTGACAATATTGCCCGTCGCATCGTAGCTGTCTGTGGTGGCACCAAGCGTGACCCGCATAAGATAGGTCTTGTCAAGGTGCTCGGCCGGGATAAAATTTATCAGTTTCAGGGCTTTACCGGTAAACACGAGAAGAACACCCTGGGCCATTGGATCAAGGGTTCCGGCGTGGCCGCATTTCAGTTTATAAACACGCCGCAGCCTGGCAATGACATCGTGTGATGAACAGCCACGTGGCTTGCAGACGACGAGACAGCCGTCAGGCATTGCACATTTCTCCCGCCGGCAGGGCATCAGAAACAGCGGAAACGACCGCGTGCATCACTTCTTCGAGATTGCCGTCAACCTGAGCTCCTGAGGCCATGCGATGCCCGCCGCCATTGAATTTGCGGCTGACTTCCATGACATCGACGCGCCCTGTCGATCTGAAGCTTACCTTAACTTTGCCGCCCTCAACCTCTTTGAAAAGAATGGCAGCCTCAATACCTTTTATGCAGCTAAGATTGCGGATTGCGCCGTCAGCGTCGACCTCGGAAGCACCGATGCGGGTAAAATCATCGAGCGCCAGCCAGCTGGTGACGACTTTTCCCTGATTATGACTGCGGGCGCGGGCCATTACCGTTCCATGAATGACGACGCGCAGATAATTGGTGTTTTCATACACTAGTTTGTAGATGTCGTCGACCACCAGGTCGTTATCGATCAGGCGGGCAGCTACTTCGTGAGCCCGGGGTGTCGAATTGTTGAACCTGAAATTGCCGGTATCGGTCATAATGCCGACATAAAGAGCCTCACGGCATTCCCGGCTCAGTTCGATGCCGGTGCGTTCGAGGATGTTATAAAGAATTTCGCAGGTCGAAGACGCCTTTTCTTCAAGAATGTTGATCGTGCCAAGGCCGCTTACCCCGATGTGATGGTCAAGATGCACTGTGGCCGCGGCTCTTTTGAAAAATTCGATGCGGTCGCCCATGCGGCGGGCTTCTGTGGTTTCCATGAGAAAGCCAAGATCGAAGTCGACATCATCAGGAAGATTGTTCTGGCATACTTCAGCGCCACGCAGCCAGGAAATCTGCTCCGGTAAAGGGTCAAAGTTCAGCACCACACAGTTCTTGCCGGCTGATCGGCACCAGTGATAAAGTGCAAGCTGCGAACCAAGGGCATCGCCATCAGAATAGGGGTGGGCGATACAGAAAATGTTTCTGGCCTTGTCCAGCTTTTCGCATATCAGGTCTATTTGTCGATCGTAGGCAGGGCTTGGCCATGAAACGTTCATTTGTGGGTATCCTTGATTATTCGGAAGGTTTGATGGTGCGCAGTAATTCCAGTATGTGATCACCCTGCTGAATGGAAGGGTCATAGAAGAAGGCAAGTTCAGGAACGACACGCAGTTCGACCGTTTTCTTCAACTCACGGCGCAGAAAAGCCTTCGCAGAATCGAGGCCGTTCTGCACGTCTTCCTGCTTCACTTCGCCGCTTTCGTTGATAAAGCTGTAAAGAACGCGTGCCAGGTGAAAATCAGGGCTGATATCGACATTGACGATATGAACCCCTCTGACTCTGGGGTCCTGGACCCGTCGGTGAATGAGCTCGGAGAGCTCGCGCATGATCAGTGAATTAACTCGTTCCTGGCGTCTTGTCATACGTAATCCCAATAGGTGTCGACGATTTCTACCGAACTGTGGTCGGCGAGAATTTCGTCGATCTTCTGAGCCATCTGCTGGAGCAGCAGGCGGTCGTTGGCTACCATGGCGACGCCAATGGTGCCGCGTTGCCAGAGATCGTTGTTCGCAACTTCGGCGATCGAGGCATTGAATTTTGCCTTGACCCTGTCGATCAGGCTTCTGAGAATATGACGCTTTTCCTTGAGGCTGTGAACCTCAGGAAAATGCATCTCGAAGGTGCCGATTGCAACTACCATAACTGCCGGATCAGATCACTCTTTCGATTTCTTTCAGCCGGAAGAATTCGAGAATGTCATTGTCCTTGATGTCGTTGTAGTTTTCGACGCCGATGCCGCATTCATAACCGGCATGAACTTCTCTGACGTCGTCCTTGAAGCGCTTGAGCGAGCTGGTTTTGCCTTCGAAGATTTCGACGCCATCGCGGATGATGCGCACCGAAGCGTTGCGGACCACGCTGCCGGTGGTTACATATGAACCGCAGATCGCTCCGACGCCTGAAACCTTGTAGACTTTGCGAACTTCGGCGCGACCAATGATTTCTTCTTCGTATTCAGGCTCATACATGCCCTTGAGTGCCAGTTTAACTGCATCGATAGCGTCGTAAATGATTCTGAAGACTTTGATTTCGACGTCTTCGGCCTTGGCTGCTTCTTCGACATTCGGCATCGGTCTGACATGAAAGCCGATGATGATGGCGTTGCTGGCAGAGGCAAGGTTGACATCGGCTTCGGTGATGCCGCCGACACCCGTATGGATGACGTTGACCTTGACTTCATCAGTGCTGAGGCGTTCAAGCGCATCTTTCATGGCGCCGGAAGAACCCTGCACGTCGGCCTTGATAATGATATTGAGTTCCTTTGCCTGACCTTCGGTGACCTGTTTAAACAGATCG
>CAZPCO010000365.1:0-4054 GCA_964585025.1 uncultured bacterium
CCAGATAAGACCTCGATATTCGTCGGCGTGGCATTTCTTCTGATTGCCGGCATAGTCTGCACCATCGGAATTCTCTGGAAAAACTTCGTCGAATACACCGGCAACACGGAAAACCTTCCCGAAGTTTTCTCAGGCATAGCCGCCAACGCTCCCTACGCTGTAGATTCCGACCCTGAAAGCCGCCGGGAAATAATCTTTACCTTCACCCTGCCGCGTGGCGACCTGGTGCAATTCATCGAAATGATGCAGCCAAAGCTTGACCGTATCGTCGAAAAGACTGGAAAGACGGCCAAAATCGATGTTGCAGTCAACGAACAGGAACTGGTCAGCAAGTTAACCAGAGGCCTTGCAGACTTTGGCAGTCTGAAT
Source organism: uncultured bacterium (assembly GCA_964585025.1). Classification (GTDB taxonomy): domain Bacteria; phylum Muiribacteriota; class Ozemobacteria; order Ozemobacterales; family Ozemobacteraceae; genus Rifleibacterium. Next base: position 370 of record CAZPCO010000365.1, read on the forward strand.
ATTATGAATTATCTCAATCTGCGCCGGAAATTCCCGATCAAAGCGGTAATGGAAAGATACTTCGCTCCGCCCAAGCGAAGTCTGTTCGTAGTAAAAAAAGACGATCAGGCCCACAGTCTCGAGGATCTTCGAGGTTATCGGGTTGCCTACCAGATCAGCGACAGACTTCCGGGCTATCTGGTACCGTTGAAGGAGCTCGAAAAGAAGGGCATCAGCCATTCCGACTTTTTCAGACAGGAGCTGTTTTCGGAAAACTACAGCGACTCAATTCTCGGTCTGCAGAACGAGCAATATGATTGCATCGTCATTACCAGCAATTTTTACCTGGAACTGCCCGAAGAGGTCAGAAATGCCACCAGAATTATCCACGAAAGCCATCCTCTGCCGGGTGGTGTCTACGTTGTCAGCACCAATACCCGCAACCCTGATGAACAGACAGTTATCGGAAATTTCATCAAGTTCGGCGCCCAGCTTGACAAGTCTGAGGCTTTCGTCGGCATGTTCACCACCCGTCAGCCAGATGAAAGCCTTCTCGATATGCTGGCAAAGGAGTATCTGAGTGACCTCTGAAAATCAGGTACAACATTCGATTCACAGTGTTTCAAGCGGCTTCAGACAGAAGATCGCCGTGGTTTTTGCCCTGTTGATCGTTTTTATAATGCTGGTTTCAGTATATCTGGTAACCGTGCAGATCAAACAGGTAAGCCTTGGCCAGGCGCAGGAAAGCGGTCGACTGCTGGGCCGAATGATTGCGCTTTCCATGGGCGAAGACATCATCAGGGGCAATTTTCAGGGCATCGACTACGCACTCAAGGAATTCGTAAAGCTCGACAAAATCGATTATTGTATGATCCTCGACAACCATGGTCGCATTATATCAAGCACCCAGCCCCAGACGCACGGGAAATATTTCACCGATGCCTGGTCGCGCAGCGCTCTCTTTGCGCCGGAAATGTCGATCAGACGTGCCAGAAGCAACAGCGGCCCGGTTTATGACCTCTCGGTGCCCATTGTAATTGGCGGAAAGCGTTATGGCCTTATCAGAGCCGGTTTCACCATCCTCGACGAGTACAACCAGATTCGCGATCTGCTTATTTACAATCTCACTCTGGGCATCGTGCTCATCATAATCGGCGTCCTGATTGCCTATGGAGTAGCAGCCACACTTCTGAATCCTCTGAATACGATACTTAAATCAATCGAATCGATAAGCAAAGGTGATTACAGCTACAAGGCGGTCATAAAATCTTCAGACGAGCTCGGTGAGCTGGCCAGTTCATTCAATCGGCTGTCCTCCATGCTTCAAGATCGCGAAACAACCAGCAACTTCATTACGCGAAAAATTTTTGAGCATGAGCCCGACATGGCCGGGAAAAATTTCACCGGGAAAACTATCGAAGCAGTGGTTCTGCATGTGGAACTTCACCGTTTCAGCACTTTTGTCGAACGCAATTCTCCTTCTGAAGCCGTAGACACCTTGAACGGTTTTTTCACCGAGACTACCGAGATCATTGCCAGGGCTAACGGCCTCATCGACAAGCTCGGCGATGGTTTCATCACTGCAGTTTTTCCGCTCAACCGTAACGATTCATGGCCGGCACCTCTTCGGGCCGGGTTCGCTGCTCTAATGGTCAGAAACAACATCGATTCTTTCAACATCAGAGGCGCCAGACTGGGTCTGGAAGAGGTGCATCTGCGCACCGGCCTGAGTTGCGGCGAAATAATAATCGGTCACATCGGAACCAGAGCCAGATCTGATTTTGCCGCCATTGGTCCAAGGTTGAACGCCGCCCGCAAGGCATCGGGGTTTTCAGGCCACGGCAACAATTTTTCACCGATAGCCGATCAGACTTATGCTACAGCTGCCCGTGACTACCTGCAGATGAAGCCGATCAAATTCGATGCCGAGAACAACGCCGATGAAAACGATTTTTTCACGATCAACGGCTTTACCAATCTCGCATATTTCCGTGAACGGATAAAGAACGCATCCGAACGCAGTCTGCTCCTCGTACTGCAGGCATTTGGTCTGACTCTTTCCGAAGAAGGTTTCAGTTTTCTCAGGCAACACATTGAAGACCCGAAAAGTGCCTGGCGTCAGGAAGCAGTCAAAGCGCTTTCACCTTTCATGTTTCGGCAAAATACCGAGGTGCGTGAGTATCTCTGCAGACTGGCATCGGAGCAAGGTGAATCGGAGCTCAGATCGATCGCGGTAAGCATTCTCGGGCTGGCACGCGATCGACAGCTGGCCGATCTTTTCAGCAGGCTCTGTTCTGACGCTGACGACAGAGTAAGAGCCAACGCCATCGAAGCTTTGATTCTTCTCGACTCGCCAGGCAAGCACGAACTGTTGAAGAAAAAGCTCGATGACCCGACACCGCGCGTCTGCGCCAATGCGCTTCTTGGTCTGTGGCTTGCTGAGGATCAACAGACTCTGAGCTGCCTGTATGATCTCCTCAAATCTGACGGCAGCGCTCGAAGGGCTTCAGCGGCTTATGCCATCTATTTTCTCGCAGCCGCACGCAAGTTCCGGCGGCTGTTTCCCGGTTACAGCGAGCAGCCGGGCATGTTGACGCTGCCGGTCATCGAAAACATTTTCCGACGTTTGAAACAAATGCTGGAGAGTCAGGACGACTCGGAACGATATCAGGCTCTTAGAGCAATTGGCAGAGTTGGAGACCCTGAAAGTCTCGAACTGATCACCGATATGCTCAAAGATGAAACAAACCCTGAAATCATCGATCTCGGTCACACAATTATTTCTGACTGGGAGCGCAGATCAGGAGCTCAGGCAATTTCGCCCCTGGATCGTGCCACGGCCTGATATAGCTGCTCGCCGGCCAGCAAACCTGCCAGAGCAGTGAAAAATTGAAGGCCGAGCACCGGCACCAGCATCCATTCAAACGACCTGGAGCCCCCGAAAAGCTTCACAACCATATAGCCAATCACACCGATCATCAGCCCCTTGAGAGCAGCAGGTACAAAAATACGCAGCCAGCCGCCGGCTCCGGCACTTTTCAGAAACTGATAAGAGCCGATAAAAACGAAATTGCCGCAGATAATTACCGGCATCACCGGATAAACAAGCGCCGGAAGATGGCCGAATATAATACCGCCAACCGGGCTTAACAAAGCCAGCAACAGAGAATGCCGCAACCCGCTGATCAGGAGAACAAAAATGAAAATTGCATTTATGAGAACACCGGTGACCGGGTTTGGCAGGCTCAGCATCTGAACTGCGAGCAATACTGCCAGAAAAAGCCCGGTGCGGGCAGCCTCCAGAATCTTCTGCCGCGAAGTAACAACGCCGTTCTGCTGATTGATCATGTTCTGGAATTCTATCATCGCAATCACGGGGAAGCAATCGTCACAAACGTAAATATTGATGGAGTCAGGGATATAAACTTCATAAGACAAGGGGAAACTCTCTCGGGCCTTTGATTTTGCATTAGAGTGAACACAACGGCATAGTATCAAAGATAAAGTTCCCCGGTTGTCCTGTTTACATCAGCACTGAAAATTGACAACTGCAAATTTCGTGATATATTTAATGCTCGTTGTCAGCGAGATATCGATTGAAGATTTCTGAAGGAGGTCTTTGTGGACGCTCAACTGTTTTTCTGGCTTGCCCCTATAGGCTCGGTCACCGCCCTGATTTTTGCCTGGTATTTTTATCATGCAATGA
>CAZPCO010000366.1:0-4052 GCA_964585025.1 uncultured bacterium
TCCAGCTCAATGATTTTTCCATCAGGAAGTTTAAGCTGAATCATCTGTGACATATTGTCTCCTTATTTTCATGCCCTTATTCGGGCTGCAAACTGATTTTTCTGAATTTTCGCTTGCCGGCCTGAACGATGAACGTCATGCCGGGCTGAAACATTTTCTGACCATCGGTTTCTTTGACCTGGTCGATCTTCACGCCGCCCTGCTGCAGCAGGCGACGGGCTTCGCCACCGCTTTCAGCCAGACCGGAAGCGGTGAGAATCTTCATCAGCGACAAACCCTCTGCCGGAGCAGCGAGATCAGTTTCTTCAATATTGTCGGGCAGACCATCACCGGTTTTGCCGAACATTTTTTCAAATTCAGCCTCTGCATTGGCTGCGGCTTCACTGCCGTGATACTGCGCGGTAATCTGGCGGGCCAGCCGCATTTTAACCGCTTTAGGACTGACGGCGATCTGCTCGCGGATATCTTTGAGATCAGCCAGCGAAAGGTCGGTGAGCAGTTCATAATACTTGATCATCAGCTCATCAGGTATGGAAAGCAGCTTTCCGTAAATCTGGCCGGGAGCTTCATCGATGCCAACGTAGTTACCGAGGCTTTTCGACATCTTGTCCTGGCCATCCAGACCTTCAAGGATCGGCATGGTAAGAGTAACCTGCGGGGCCTGCCCATAGGATCTCTGCAGTTCGCGGCCAACGAGAAGATTGAAGGTCTGATCGAGACCGCCCAGCTCGACATCAGCATGCAGGGCGACCGAATCGTAACCCTGCATCAGCGGATACATGAATTCGACCACGCTGATCGGCGTCTGGCTCTTGAAGCGCTTGGCAAAGTCATCGCGTTCGAGCATTCTTGCAACCGTATACTGCGACGACAGCTTGAGAACGTCAGCAAAAGTCATCTTTGCCAGCCATTCAGAATTGAATACCACACGGGCTTTTTCGATATCGAGAATCTTGGCGATCTGGTGCTTGTATGTTTCGGCATTTGCCTTGACTTCGTCTTCAGAAAGAGCCGGGCGGGTTTTCTTCTTGCCGGTTGGGTCGCCGATTCTGGCAGTGAAATCGCCGATCAGAAAAACCACCTGATGGCCAAGCGCCTGAAACTGGCGCATTTTCTGCAGCACAACCGTATGGCCAAGATGAATATCCGGCGCGGAAGGGTCGGCTCCCAGCTTGATTACCAGCGGTTTTCCAGACTCATAGGATTTTTCGAATTTCTTCAGCAGTTCTTCTCTCGAGACAATGTCGGCAGTGCCGGTTGCCACTATTTCGAGCTGTTCTGCCGGTGTTGCGGTAAATTTCACGTTCAGATGCTCCTGAGATCTTTCTGATACTGCTGCAGCTTGACGATCTGCTGCTGGTAAGCGTCGATGCTTTCACGAATTTTATCGACCACTTCGGCGGGTGCCTTGTTGACAAAATCTGCATTCTCGAGCTTGCCCGAGATTTTTGCCATTTCTTTTTCAACTTTTCCGAGTTCGTTTTCTACCCGGGTGAGTTCAGCCTGAACATCGATGACACCGGCAAGATCGAGGCAGATTTCGGTAGTGCCCATCAGGCCGACAAGATGCCCGGCCGGCTTGCTGTCGACAATCGCAAAGTTCTCGACACCTGCAAGCGAACAGATCATAGCGCGGTGATTCCGAAATGCTTCACTGAGGGAAGGATGATTGACAACTCTTACCGTGACTTTCTTTGCTGGCGAAACATTGGCAGAAGCCCTGAGGTTTCTGATGATGCGCACCGCTTCCATGAGTTCGGAAATTTCCTGTTCAAGCGGAGTGTTTACCATTGCAGCATCGCAGACCGGGAAACTGTTTTGCATCAGGAACCCCTGACTACCCGGCAATTTCTGCCAGATTTCTTCGGTCACGAAAGGCATGAAGGGATGGAGAATTTTCAAAGCGTTGTCGAGGCAGGTCAGAAGCACCTGCTGAACCACGGCTTTGCGTTCAGGGTCTTTGCCAAACAGCACCGACTTGCTCATTTCGATATACCAGTCGCAAAAGTCGTTCCAGATGAATTCATAAACACATTTCAACGCATCGTTGAAACGGAAATTTCCTTCGGCAAGGTTGTTGCGAACCTGATCGATGGCGTAATTCATGCGGGAAAGAATCCAGCGGTCGATCGGACCGAGTTTATCAACTGCGGGAAGCCGGGCATCGATAGAGCAGGTCGCACACTCGAGATTCATGAGCACGAATCTCGAGGCGTTCCAGAGTTTATTGGCGAAATTGCGGCCAATTTCAACCTTGTTTTCGGCAAATCTGATGTCCTGGCCGACTGGAGCCAGAGAGATAACCGTATAACGCAGTGCATCGGCGCCGTATTTGGCGATTATTTCGAGCGGATCGGGCGAATTGCCGAGCGATTTGCTCATCTTGCGGCCCTTCATGTCTCTGACGATGCTGGTGAAATAGACGTCATGGAATGGGCATTCGCCGAGGAAATAATAGCCGGCCATGACCATACGTGCGACCCAGAAAAAGATGATATCAGGGCCGGTAACCAGTGTGTCGGTCGGATAGAAACGGCGAAGCGATTCTGTCGTTTGGGGCCAGCCCATGGTCGAAAATGGCCACAGCCAGGACGAGAACCAGGTGTCGAGAACATCTTCATCCTGGGTGATACCTTGAGTGGCACCGCATTTCGAGCACTTGTCGGGCATATCGGCCGCTACCATCACATTGCGGCAGGAACCACAGGTATAGGCCGGAATACGGTGACCCCACCACAACTGACGACTGATGCACCAGTCACGAATGTTTTCCATCCAGTGGAGGTAGACGCCAACCCAGCGGTTAGGTGTGAAGCGCAGCTTACCGCTTTTAACCGCTTCAATTGCCTTTTCTGCCAGGGGTTTCATTTTTACGAACCACTGATCGGAAAGATATGGCTCGATTATGGTTTTGCAGCGCTCGCAGTGACCTACTGCCAGCTGATGATCTGCAATTTTCTCAAGAAGACCCTGCTCTTCTAGCTCGGCAACAATTGCCTTGCGGGCTTCAAAACGATCGAGACCCGCAAATTTACCTGCCAGCTGATTCATAACGCCGGCTTCGTCCATGACGATGACCTGCTCGAGGTTATGACGGCGGCCCAGCTCGAAATCGTTGGGGTCATGGGCCGGAGTGATTTTCACCGCGCCGGTGCCGAAAGTTTTGTCGACGTATTCATCGACAATAACTGGAATTTCCCGACCGATAAACGGCAGGATGAGTTTCTGCCCGACAAGGTCAGCATAGCGCTCATCATTGGGGTTGACCGCGACAGCGGTATCGCCGAGCATAGTTTCAGGGCGGGTAGTGGCGACCACTACGTGACCCTTGCCGTCTTTGCGTGGATAACGCATATACCAGAGCGACCCATTGGTGTCTTCCGGAATTTTTTCTTCATCAGAAAGGGCCGTACGACAACGCGGACACCAGTTGATGATATATTTTCCCTTGTAGATGAGGCCATCCTGGTGGAGTTTGATAAACGACATCTTGACAGCTTCACTGAGACCTTCATCCATGGTGAAGCGCTCGCGCTGCCAGTCACAGGAACAACCAAGTTTCTTCAGCTGGCTGAGAATGATACCGCCGTATTTTTCTTTCCAGGACCAGACACGGTCAAGAAACTTCTCGCGACCGAGATCGTGACGCGAAATTTTTTCTTTTGCCAGAGCTTTTTCGACAACGTTCTGGGTGGCGATACCTGCGTGGTCGGTTCCGGGGAGCCACATGGCTTCACAGCCCTGCATGCGCTGAAACCGGATAAGGATATCCTGCAGGGTGTTGTTGAGAACGTGCCCCATGGTAAGCATACCGGTAACATTCGGCGGCGGAATGACTATCGAATATTTGGGCTTGTTTGATTTCTCGTTGCCGTGAAAACAGCCGGCGCCTTCCCATTTGTTGTATATTGAATTTTCGACTTCCACAGGCTCGTAAGCCTTTGGTAACAGCTCTGAAGCATTGTTCTGTGACATAAATAAACCTTTGATTACTTCTGGATAAGATGGAGCAGTTTTTCGAATTCTTCAGCCGAAAGTTTGAGACTCTTGGC